>CAMRVD010000036.1 GCA_947054085.1 uncultured Clostridia bacterium
AATTAATCCTTATTAATATACTAAACCGAGTATATCATATTATTATTAAATTTAACAACTAATTTTGTTATATATATATAATAATTTACTTTATATGATGCAAGTGTAAACAATAAATTTATTTAATTACAAATTAAAAAAGAAGGGAGCCCCTTCTCTTTTTTCTTCACACATTAATTGTCTTTTTTGATTGTTTACTATTTTAGTTCTACTGTAGCACCAGCAGCTTTGAATTTTTCTACCATTTCGTTTGCTGCTTCTTTAGAAACGTTTTCTTTAATGGTGCTTGGAGCATTGTCTGCTAAAGCTTTAGATTCTGCAAGGCCTAAACCTGTAACTTCTCTAATAACTTTAATAACGCCGATTTTGTTAGCACCAACATCTTTTAGCACTACGTTAAATTCGGTCTTTTCTTCTTCTGCAGCGGCAGCAGTAGCACCAGCAGCAGGACCAGCAACTGCCATTGCAGCAGCACTAACGCCAAATTCTTCTTCTATAGCTTTAACAAGTTCGTTAAGCTCTAAAACTGGCATAGATTTTAATTCTTCAATAAATTTTTGTTTATCCATAATAATCTCCCTATATTTTTTTAGTTTTGTTTATTTGTTTTTTTGCTTAATTACTTACAATTCTTTTGTAAGAAATCTTAGCAAGTTTAATTTAATTTTATAAAGTAAATTCTTTAGAGCTTCTATTACGCTTTCTTTTTAGCAACTTCGCTTATAGCGACAGCCAAACTGCGCATAGGGCTGGTAAGTAGTCCAAGTAATTGTGCAACCAAAACTTCTCTTGATGGAACGCGGCTTAAAGCAACAACCTCGTCTTTAGTTTGGTACTTGCCTTCGCAGTACCCTGCTTTAACCTTAAGTACTTTGTACTTATTTTCGCCATCAACGGCAATCTTGGCAGGAACAACAGCATCTGTACTACTAAATGCTACCGCGGTAGTGCCCTCTAGATCTTCGGGCTTAAAGTTAATACCAAGGCTTTCGAAAGCTATTTTCATAAGCCTATTTTTGTAAACTTTGTAAACCGCGCCAGCTTGTCTGTATGTATTACGAAGCTCGGTAACTTGTTCTACTGTAAGACCACGATAGTCTACAAGAACAATTGCCTTAGCATCTTTCGCTAAAGTAGTAATTTCTTGCACTATAGCTTTTTTGTTTTCAAAATTAGCTGACATAATATTCCTCCCTTTTATTAGTGTGAAGACTAACAAAAAACCTTGCAAGCGCCAAAGCGAGCAAGGTTAAGGATTACCTATATATGCTTCACTCCTAGGTAAGAGATTAAGAAAACGCATCGCATTTTCGCTTACCGTCTTTGGCTGAAAGATTTTTTATTACACTAATATTATATACATATTTTGTCTTTTGTCAATTAGTTTTAAAAATAAATTCAATTTATTTATATGTTATATAGTTTTACGCTTATGATCACTTATTGCAATATGTTTCATCAAAACTTTAAATCTTGTATAAAGCAATAATTAAAGTATCAATAAAAAAATAAAAAATGGCATAGTGCCATTATATTATTGATTAATTTGTAAAATACACATCAAAGGATATCTTGCTGCCCTTTAAAATTTTGTCCGCCTTGCCGTCTAGCCAAAAGAATAGTGTTACTTCTTTATCAGCAACAGCGTCTTCAAAAGTTGTAAGGATTAGTTCGTCCTTTTCTAGATTATTTGCCGAATCTTTTATATCTTTTAGTGCAACAAACATATTTTTGCGTTCTTCTTTTATTTTTTGTGCGTCCTCTCCAGATTCTACCTTTATATTTTTTACTATTATTTTTAGCCCGGCAGGAGCAGTTATTTTTACGCTAGAATACACACCCTCGCTGCCATTTTTATCAGTTACTGTACTTGGAATATTTGTTTCGGCGTCGGCCTGACCTGTAACCGGCTTTAAGCCCAAACTCATATCGCTAAATTTTAGCTTGCTTATTGCCGTTTTGTAGTCGTCTTTGCTATCGTACACAAGTACGCCACTAGAAGCTACCACATTGGGATCAGTTATTACAATTTTGCTGTCCTTATATATAAAATTCATAAAACAAGAACCCACCACTGTAAATATCATAGCACTTAAAATTAAAACTATTGTTGTTGCAACATTTTTTTTATTCATATTTCACCTACTATTTAATTTGTTGCCCTAAAATAGTTTTTTATACTTTTTGCAGTGACAAATTATCTTTAATAATAGGATATCTTATTCATTATAAGACAAATTTATTTTTTGTAGCATCAATATATTTTGTTTTCCTGAGTGTGACTGAAAGATCTTTTGTTTACTTGTTTTAGATTCTTCGCATTTCTGCTTAGAATAATAATAGTAGAAAATTAAGCTCTTCGATTTAGCTAGAAAATAGCATTAATAATTATAAAAAAGCCACTTTTTTGTGACTTTTTTAAAACAACAATTTGCAGACCAAAAATCTTTTATTTTATAAATTCTCTATTTGCTCAACGTATCTAATGTCTTCACTAAGTTTAAATGCAAAGTAGAATCCGCCAACAATCGATGCAAATAGTGCAATTAATAAAATTATTCCTCCTGGCGACCTAAAAAATACTATAGCATTGCCAAGAGTATGTAAAGTAGAAATTCTTTTACCAACTATATTTTCATTTGTTACATACATTTGGTCATTAGACGGATTGTTTATGCCAGCTGTAACAAATTTACTTATGCCGTTTTCTATAATTATGTCTACAATTTTATGTACAACTACTTTACCCTGCTGATTAATGTAACCTATGTCGTCACCAACTTTTAAATCGGATATATTTTTAACCTTTTTTAGAACAACGCAATCGTTAACGTGTATTTGAGGTTCCATACTGTTAGAAACTACAATATAATAAGTTAGCCCAAAAAAGTCATGTTTGCCGTTTTTATCTATAATAATTGTACCAAAAAATATAACGATTGGCATTATTACCAGAAGCATCAAAAATGTAAAAATTCTAAAAAATAAACGCTTTTTTCGCTTTTTAACTAGTTTTTTATAGCTTTCTAACTCGTCGTATGTGTCAATTTGCGATTTTTTTAAGCCAGCTATAAGTTTGCCCGCATCATCTATTTGCATGCTTTGCATTACCGAAGCTTCTGAGCGGTTTTTAGCAGTTCTTATTGAGCTGGGCTTAGATACTTTTGTTAATTTCTTTTTAGCACTAGGCTTGCTTTCTGCCGTTTTAATGGTAGTGGCACTTTGTGCATCTTTTACTATTTGTTCTTCTTTTTTATTTTCCATTAATTTTAACCTTAGAAAAATTTTTACTTACTTATTTTACTTTCGCAAAATTGTCTATATTATTGACTAGCTTTATTTTTTTTGATATATTAGTTGCTAGTAGTATTGTTTTGCAGCCGTAGCTCAGCTGGATAGAGCGATCGCCTCCTAAGCGATAGGTCGGATGTTCGAATCATCTCGGTTGCACCACCCTAAAGCAGCTGCTCTGCTTACAGCAAGCATTAGATTAATGCTTGCTTTTTTCATATTTGTAAACATTAATACAAACGCCATTATAAGCAGAAGCATATAAAACTTCGTATATTATTAGTTTAATACAAACAATATATCATAAATAATATGGTTTTTCAAATCTTTACGCTTTGTTTTAAAATTTACTAGACATAAATTATGTTTACAAAAACCAAAAAACTATGTTAAAATAAAGCCAAGGAGAAATTATGGCTAGTAGTTTAGATTTTATAGAATTTGCGTGCGAGCAAATCCGATCGCCCTATCCAGTTAGATATCGCAAAATGTTTGGTGACTATATGATTTATATTAACGATAAGCCTCTGCTTCTTGTTTGCAACGATACCGTTTATGTAAAAAAATTGGATTACCTTTTGCCCCTACTTGGTGGCGCTTCCACCGGCGTGCCATATACTGGTGCTAAAGAGCATTACATATTAGATATAGAAAATTTAGAGCTAGTTAGTAGTGTTATTGAACTTTTAGAAGCCAATACAGTTTTTAAGCCAAAAAAGAAGAAATAATTTTACACTCTTTGGCTATATTTTAAGGAGTTTTATGCTAGATTTTAGTAAATACAATATACATACTGCACAAAATTTGATGGATTACTTTAACAAAAATATGCGGTATGGTTTTACATACAAAAACAAAGTTTTTACCGACAACTACCCTAACTTTCAGTCCGATATGGACAAATATTATCGCTTACGCGTGGGCGAAGATTTTATCAAAAACAAATACGGCGTTTGCTGGGATTTTTGCGAACTAGAGCGTCAATTTTTTATAAGCAACTCTATAATGCACGAATGCTATTTTATAGAAAGTTATATAACCCGCGACCAAGGCGGGCCAACGCATACCTTTGCTCTTTTTAAAGATAAAGATAGTTGGTGTTGGTTTGAATACGCATGGATGTTTCACAGGGGTATTCATAAATATCCGTCTAAACAAGAAGCCCTAAGCGATATTCTAAACAAATTTGCCAAATTTTTTGATAGAAAATTAATGAATATTCGGCTTTACAAAACAAAACCAATAACAAAAAGACTAAATACTTACGAATTTGTAGAAGAATGCTTAAACTGTGAACCCGTATCTATAGAAAATTTAAAAGAACAGGAAAATTTTTAAATTAAAAAACACCAAAGTATGGTGTTTTTTATATATAACTAAAATATTCATTTATAATAACTGGCATTTTAGCAAATTTTTTTATATAATAATATTGAAATCATAATAATCTATATAGTTGGATTATATAGACCCATTTAGTTATATTTATTGTATCTTATTTTTTACGTTTTTTCTTTTTTGGATAGTACCTTATACTAATTATTATAACGCTGCCGACCACAAATATTCCAACAGCTATTTGCCACCAAGCAACTTCAAAAACCGTATTTGTTATTTCTACCCCAGCAGAATATTTTACTTCGCCATTATTAAATATGCCAAATGCAATTGTTCCTTGTTTGTCAGTTCTTAGTAAGTAATCGGTAATATCGTGATGTAGCCCGTTTATACGATTTAAAAATTCTTCGGTTGGATGCCCGTAGGTATTACCTTCGCCAACGCTTACGACTGTATAAGTTGGATTAATAATGTTAAGTAGCTCGCTACTATTAGAGTTACTTGCTCCATGATGCCCCGCTTGATAAACGGTAATATTACTTAGCTCTTTTATATCTTCTTGAGTAAGACTATTAACTACATCTTTTTCTGCCGTATCGTAAATATCGCCAGTAAATAAAAATTTATTGTTTAAGTATTCTACCCTAATAACTGGGCTTACTGCGTTGTAGCCTTGTGCGGTCGTCGCTCCGTATCCTTTGGTTAAATATCCGCTGGTTCTTGGAGTATAATCGGAAATAAGTTCTAAATTAGCATCGTTTTTTAGCGGAGCGTAAAACTCTATTTCAAACTTTTTAGTATTATCTGTGCTTGTAATAGTTAGCCCGTCGTAATTGACGCTTACATTACTTGGTTTTGTGTTTCCGCTTTCGTCCGTGTAAGTTTCGGCGTAAACTGCTGATATTGTATCGCTATACACCTTAGTTTTAACACGTGGAAGTTTGCTAATAAGACTATCGTTCTCACTCCGCAGTTTTGTAAATATTGCACCTAAATCTTCACTAGAATTTGGCGTAAAGTTAGCAAGTGCAGTACTACTGCCCTCGTACGTCCCTGCTATAGCAAACGGACGATAGATATTCTGCACTTCAAAATATTCTAAAATTGTTTTAGCTCCACCAACATGGTCGCTATCGCTATGCGTTAATACAAAATAATTTATGGTTGTAATATTTAAACCTTTTATGTAATTTACTACAACGTTTCGTGTTTCTATATCGCCCGCATCAATTAACATAGTTGTACTATCTGGAAGCTGTAAAAGTGTGCAATCGGCTTGCCCGACATCTATATAATGCACAGTCATGTCACTGGATTTTAGAGTTTCTACAGATACATATTTGCCAGACTTGTGAGTTACGCCTATATGCAATAATTTTTCGATAGGCTTACTAAATATTACGCTTACACCAAGAACCAGTGCCAAAACAAAAATTAGTATAAGTTTTATTTTTAGTTCGTTCTTATTTATAACTATTTTTCGAGCCATACTTTTTCCTTTTTGGTTTTTTAATTAACGAAAAAATTTCTGCTTTTGCCGCCATCACGCTATTATAACCCATGGCAATTCTTCCGTCGATATCGTCCAAATTCATTTTAGAAAAGTTTTTTAAATCGGGCTGAAGCACTATATCTGCAAGTGCCAGTTTAGACTCTACCGTTGCACTCATCATAATACCAATTGCATTACCCAAAATTTTAAGCAAACTTAAACTATCCGTACCAAAACCTCGGCTGTAATTAAGCTCTACCGCTATAACAACATTAGCACCCATCTTGCGTACTACATCGGTAGGTAGGTTATTTTTTAGCCCTCCATCCACAAGGTGCATATCGTTATACACAACAGGCTTAAATACTCCGGGAACAGCACAGCTACCTGCCACAGCTTTTGCAACACTGCCATAGTTTATGTCCATTTCCTTTCCCGTTCGCATATCGCACGAAACAGCAGTAAAAGGAACTTTAAGCTCGCTAAAAACAAGTTCTTTTTTAAATACGTCGTTTAAAATTTCTTCTATATTTTCGGCAGAGCTAGGTTTAAGCAAAAAACTGCTATTTCGAATGTCTTTTACCTTTACTGTTTTTGCTATTTCGGTCATTTGTACAGAGTTTAAACCACTCGCATACATTGCACCTATAACACTGCCAGCACTAGTGCCTGCAACAAAACTAGGAACTATTCCTAATTCCTCTAATGCCTTAATAACACCAATATGGGCAATGCCTAGACCACCGCCGCCACCAAGAGCCAACCCCAGTTTTACGCGTCTGCCAATAACAGGCTTTTGTTTTTTTGATTTAACTTTATTTTCTTGAACAAATTCTAATTGATCCATAATATATATTACGAGTATATCACAAGCTACCGTTAATCGCAAAAAAATTATGACAATAAAATATATATTTTAATTAATTTTTTGTAATCAAAAAAGCCACCCAAAATTGGTGGCTTTATGTTTAAGCTATTATTCTACAGTTTCGGTAGTTGTGGTTGTAGTTGTACCAGTTACGCTATTAGCATTTTTGATTAGGATTTCTAGCTCTTTAATTTCGTCGTTATAACGATGCTCTTCCTTTGTATAGAAAGCAAACATTTTTTTGTCGTGTTCGTATCTTTCTTTGTTTTTAGCTAAAAATGCGTCAGCATCCTGTATACTTGCTTTAAGCTCTGCAATGTGTTTTGTAAGTTCTTCTTGCTTTGCCTTTTTGTCTTCGTCGATATTTTTAATATCTGTTACCGAATACATTAATAGGTTTAAGTTAGTAAGTTCTACCGCCCTGCGATCTAGCATCTTTTGGTTACGGGCTCTTCTTCTAGATGTCCTTTCGTACTTTAAAATGGCACGTTTGGTTTTTTGAAGTTCCTTTTCCATTTTATTTTTAGACTCTACTATTTTAGCAAGACGCACATTATAGTCAAAGTCTGTACCAACGGTTTCGGTAGTAACTTCTTTAATAACTATAGTTTTAGGAGTTTCCTTTTCCTCTTTAACAGTTACCTCTTCTTCGGCTGGTTCTTCTTCAACCTCTTCTGGCATGGTGTCTTCGGGCTCAATTTCCGAAGTTTGTTCTTCGATAACATCTTCTTCCTTAACCGCTACTTCTTCGGCAGGAGTATTTTGCTCTTCTTCTTTAACTAACTCTTCTAGGTTAATTTCGCTATCTACTTGGTTTTCTGCTTGCGGATTATTATTTGATTCTTCCTCTAGTTTTGCAAGCATCTCTCTAATATCATACTCGCTAACTTCCTCTTCAGCTTGTTTTGGTTCTTCTTTTAAGATAACCGGTTTGTTAGATTTAACTGCTTCTACAACAAAAGCAATCGAAAAACCTAAAGCAACCAAAAAACCAGCACTCATAAGACTAACCATAACTATTTGAAACACTGTCATACCTAATTCTCCTTTTACTATGCCATAAAACCAATTTTGCAGTTTTTACATATTATATAACATTAATATGTGCAAAAAGTTACTAAATTTTGCAAAATATGTAAAAATTGTATATATTTTATGTCAATTTCTAAAAATATTTTAACACATTATTATATGCTTGTCAATACTCGTAGTGTTAAAATATATAAAAAAGTAGGCTTTTTTTACATTGATATTTTATTTTACTAAAAAAAATTTTTAAAAAACTGCAAAATTTTATTTTTGTACTTGTAAAAACCCATTAGTTATGATAATATCTATCTGTAAAGCAAAGGACATTATGATAGAAAACAGAGCTGCAAAATTTAATTACTTTATAGAAGACACCATCGAAGCTGGCATAGCATTAGAAGGCTGTGAAGTTAAGAGCATACGTGCTGGTGCTATGACCTTAGCGGATAGTTTTATAAAAATAACCGATGGCGAAGTTTTTTTGCACAATGCAAATATTTCTGTCTACGACAAAGCCTCTGCTTTTACCCCAGACCCAAAGCGAGCACGCAAGTTATTATTCCACAAAAAAGAGATAGAAAAATTATCTCGCAAAATAAAAATAAATGGTTATACATTGGTACCTTTAAAAGTTTATTTTGTGCATGGCAAAGCAAAACTTAGTGTTGGGGTTTGTAAAGGAAAAAAGCTTTATAACAAAAAGGAAACCATACGCGAGCGAGATATTGCACGTCTTGCCCAAAGAGATATAAAGCATATTTAATCATGGGGGTGAAATGATTTCGACATTTACCCTTGCCCATAGTTATAAGCGTACTTGTAGTGCCCGACTACACTAAAACGAGCAAAAAAATAAACGCAAACAAAAAAGTTGCATTAGCTGCCTAACGCGGCTACGGTTACTCTCTTTTGTCCCACTAGAAAGTTAGTAATTGTCAAATTATAGCGGGTGAGTTTAAAGTTTTTAAGTTGGCTTTAAACAAACACTTAAACTTAAAACCTATCAATAGTTTGGTTGGCTAGGCTTTGATAGTGTATTATACGCCAACTTTGGTACGGAGAAGGGCTATGGAAAAGGTTTATGGACTCGGCTTCGCCGCCGACACCTCCACCATTTAACGCCAAATTTTTGCAAACTACTGCGAAAAGTAAAAAAATGCAGACGTCGTTATTTACAAAAAGTAAACTCCTCGCCTGCTTTTTTTATTTTCTTTGCATTTTATCAAAACTTTGGCGTTAAATAAAACTATATTATAGTAAATATATTGAATATTGAAGTATAGCGTGGGAATTTTTTGCGTTCTGCTCTTCATCTATTTTGTTCCCTCGTGGGCATTTAATTTGCGAGCAACAATAGTTACTCGCTTTTTATTACCATCTATTTACTTGCTTTTAGTTTTATACTTTTTAAAACCTTGTCTAATGTACACATAGTATCATCAAACAAGCTTTTTATTTGTCTAAATTCTAAAATCAAGCAAATATACTTCCGTATTTCTTTTATATATTTATTGTTTTGTAAAATTGCAAGTTTATAACACAAAAAAATTAGGCGACTTTGCCTAATTTTTAATTTAATTATATAAGCTATAAAAATTTTTAATTATTTAATGGCTTTAATTTCTCTACTTGCAAGTTTATTTTCTAGTAATATTGCCTCTTCTTCGGCTGTTGCAAGCACAAAATTTATATGACGCGAGATAATGTCTACACTATCTACTTTAACAACCATTCTATCGCCTAAGCGATATGTATGTTTTTTACCTACCAAAGTAAATCTTTTTTCGTCGTAGTTGTAGCGATCTTTTGGTAGAGACTCTAGCTTTACCATGCCTTCTACAGTGTTAGAAAGTTCTACAAAAACGCCATTATCACTAGCCCCACTAACTGTACCTTCGTACACATTGCCAATTTTATCTACCATAAATTCGGCCTTCTTTTGGTCGTCTACAGTACGCTCTGCTTCGTCTGCGAGCCTTTCGGTTGTGCTTGCTTGCAAACTTGCTTCTTCTACATATTCTTCTAGCATATTTAGCTTTTTATCGGTTAATTCGCCTGTTATAATATAAGAAATTATTCTATGGATTACAAGGTCTGGAAGACGCCTTATTGGGCTTGTAAAGTGGCAATAATCTTTTAATGCTAATCCAAAATGTCCTAAATTTTCGGCAGCATAGCGTGCTTTTTGCATACTCCTAAGCATAACTTTACTTAATGCGGTAAAATATGGCTGACCCTTACTAGAAATTAGCAACTTTTGAAAATCCGAAGGCCTTGCACTTTTGTTTAGTTTTAATCCAAATCCCGATACAAACCCCATAAAGTTTGCAATTTTTTCTGGTGTTGGATCTTCGTGGACACGATAGACAAACGGCATATTTAAACTGCTAAAGTGCTTAGCCACAACTTCGTTAGTAAGCACCATAAATTGCTCTATTAACCTATCTGCAAGTTCCCTTGGTTTTTTAACAATGTCTACAGTATTGTAATTTTCGTCTACTACAATTTGTGTTTCCGGCAAATCAAAATCTAGTTGCCCCGCTTTATCGCGTCTAGAAATTAAAAGCGTAGCAAGTTCTGCTCCTGCTTGTAACATTGGCACGATTTTGCTGTATTCTTTTTGTAAATCTTTATCGCCATTTAATATTTTAGTCACCTTAGTGTAGGTCATACGGTATTTAGAATGTATTATGCCTTTACAAACATTGTAGTTTATTACATTTGCTTTTTCGTCTAAAACCATCTCTACACTAAGCGTTAGCCTATCAACATTGGGATTAAGTGAACACATGTCGTTAGAAAGTTCTACAGGAAGCATTGGTAGTACATGATCTGGAAAATACACGCTAGTACCACGCTTAAATGCTTCTTTGTCTATTTCGCCGCCCTCTTTTACATAGTGCGATACGTCGGCAATATGTACATTTAAATAGTACTTACTATCTTTTTTGTAAATGCTAAAAGCGTCGTCAAAATCCCTAGCGTCCTCGCCATCTATTGTTATAACCATGTCGTCTGTAAAGTCTTTTCTGCCTTCACGCTCTTTTTCGGAAATAGGAGTTGCAACTTTTTTAGCCTCGTCAATCACTGATTTAGGAAACTCTTCTATAAGACCAAAGCTTCTAATAATAGATAGAGTGCTAACTCTTGCGTCTTTTGCATCGCCTAAAATTTCTATAACTTTACCAAGTGCCATCTTTGTTCGAGTTGGATAATCGATAATTTTTACCACAACCTTACTGTTTTGCAAGGCTCGCATAGTATCTGCAGGGTTTATAAAAATACTTTCTGCAAACCTTTGATCGTCCGGAATAACCAAATTTGCTCCATTGTTTATAGTGAACAATCCCACAACTTCGGTAAATCCTCGTTCCACAATTTTTTCTACTATTCCGTTTTGTCTATTAGATCTATAACTGCCTTTAAAGCCTTTAGCAAAATTTTTACGTTCTAGACTAACTAGCACAGTATCGCCATGCACTGCACCATTTAAATTTCGCTCTGCAATAAATATGTCTTCGGCTGGCTGATTTATCGGACGAGCAAAAGCATAGCCTTGCTTTGTACCCATAAGTTTTGATTTTATAAATGCCGAGTTACTTGCAAGCATGTACTTACCCTTTGCAGTTTTAACCAGTTTATCTTTTTTTACAAGATCGTTTAATGCACTTTCCACTGCATGCAAATCAAAAGCGGTTTTTAATCCCATGGATTTTAAAACTTGTTCTTTTGTAACTATCTTTTTTTTGCTATTTTTAATATTTCTTTCTTTTA
>CAMRVD010000037.1 GCA_947054085.1 uncultured Clostridia bacterium
TAGTATTAGTATAATAAAGATAAAAAACTAATATTTTAACATATTTTTAATAACATAATTTTTATTTATTATTAAATCGCGTAAGCTTGTTAAACCGCTCTTTAGCGTAGATTGCAGAACTATCTAATAGTAGTTTTGCTTTTTTATCGCCTTTATTATTAAGAACAAAGTAGCGTGATTGAGTTAGTGCAAAGTCGGTAAACTTTTTGGTTGGCTCCGCTTGGTCTATGGTTAATTTTTGGTTCACTGGGTTGTATCTATATATTGGCCAGTAGCCGCTTTCTACTGCTAGTTTTTGTTGATTAGGGGTAGTAGACATGTCTGTTCCGTGGTTAATGCAAGGGCAGTACGCGATAATAATCGATGTGCCGTTATGCTCTTTGGCTTCCTTAAAGGCATTTATGGTTGCTTGCATGTTAGCACCAAGTGCAACTTGAGCAACATAAACATTTGGGTAGTTGCGTGCAAGGGCTCCAAGATCCTTTTTTTGAGTGGTTTTGCCGTTTGATGCAAATTTTGCGGTTGCACCCATTGGTGTTGCTTTGCTTGCTTGCCCACCAGTGTTACTGTATACCTCGGTATCTAATACTAGTATATTTACATTTTCGCCACTTGCAAGCACATGGTCTAGCCCTCCGTAGCCGATATCGTAAGCCCAGCCGTCACCGCCGATAATCCAAACCGAAGTATTTACAAGAGCACCTTTTAGGTTTAATATAGCGTTAGCAAAAAGTTGTTTTGTTTTTTCTTTTTGACCAAGGGCTAGGGTGCTAGACATAAATCCAGATATTTTTTGGTTTAGCTTTTCTACGATTATATTAGCTAGTTTTGTGCTATGGTCGCCGTCTTTCCAACTTGTAAGAAGCTTTGTTACTGGGCTAGAGAATACTTTGTCAGTAATTGCTAGTTCTACAATGGAAGTGAGTAGACTATAGTTATTATCGTAAGCTTTTTTCATGCCTAAGCCAAATTCGGCATTGTCTTCGAACAAACTATTTGCCCAAGCAGGACCCGTGCCGTTTTTAAGTTTTGCATACGGACAAGTTGGGGCAGTTCCGCTATAAATGCTACTACATCCCGTTGCATTTGCAATAAGAAGTTCTTCGCCAAAAAGCTGAGTTAAAAGCTTAATGTATGGGGTTTCGCCGCAACCTGCACACGCTCCGCTAAACTCAAATAATGGTTTATTAAATTGACTGCCTTTAATTGTGAATTTGTTTAAAATATTCTCTGGGTTTTCGTGGTCTTTTAGTAATTCGTAATACTTTTCTTCGGTAGACTTAATGCTAGCAGCATCAACCATTACAAGGGCTTTGTTTTTTGCAGGACACACTAGAGCACAGTTTCCGCAACCTGTACAATCTTTTGGACTAATTTGTATTTTAAAACTATATCCTTTTATACCAAGTGCAGATTTAGTTGGCATTTCGCTATTTAACTTATCGTCTGATTTTATTAAATATGGGCGTATTACGGCATGAGGGCAAACAAGTGAGCAAAAGTTACACTGAATGCAATTTTCGCACTTCCACATAGGTAAACTAGTTGCTATGTCGCGTTTTTCTAACTTACTAGTATCTGTTGGCATTTCGCCATTTGCACTAAAACTAGAAACTGGCAAGTTATTACCTTTATGCTCTAAAATAGGCTTAAGATAATCGTTATAGTATTTGTTTTTGTTTTCTTGTTCTTGTTTTGACGGCAAATTAGACCAATTAGCAGGATACATAACTTCAAATAGGTTAGAAACAGCTTGGTCTACGGCTGTGTAGTTTTGTTTAATTACCTCTTCGCCTTTGCTAGCGTAAGATTTTTTAGCCATGTCTTTTATGTGTTCTATAGACTTATCTATTGGCAAAAATTTGCCTAATGCAAAAAATGCAGTTTGCATTACAAGGTTAATCCGCCTATTTAATCCAGCTTTAATTGCTATGTCTTCGGCATCTATGCAGTAAAACTTAAGTTTTTTATCTGCAATAACTTTTCGAACACTCGCGGGAATATAATTTTCAAACTCTGCCAAAGTGCGATAGGGTGCATTAAGTAAAAATGTTCCACCCTTTTTAATAGTGCTAAGCATGTCGTACTTACCAAGGTATGTCTTGTTATGGCAAGCAACAAAGTCTGGTGTGTTAATAAGATAAGGCATATTTATAGGACGTTTGCTAATTCGTAAATGACTGGTTGTTAAACTACCAGATTTTTTACTATCGTAAACAAAGTATGCCTGACCAAACATGTTTGCCTTTTCGCTGATAATCTTAATACTATTTTTGTTGGCAGATACTGTTCCGTCCGAGCCATAACCATAAAACACGCAATTTAGAGCCCCACTAACAGAACTTATAGGCTGTTTTGGACTTGGTAGGCTACTATTTAAAATATCGTCGGTTATTCCCACGGTAAAGTGATTTTTCGACTTAGTTTTTAGAGCATTTTCGCAAATACTTACCACCATGTTTGGGGTAAATTCTTTGCTAGATAATCCATATCTGCCGCCCAAAACCTTAATGTTTGTTATATTTTCGGCAGAAAGACTGCTAATTACATCTTCTGCAAGAGGTTCGTAAACAGCACCGCATTCTTTAGTACGGTCTAGTACTGTTACGGTTTTTACACTTTTTGGCAACATTTTAACAAATCTGTGGCTATCAAAAGGGCGATATAGCCTTACTTTTATAGCTCCGACACTTTGACCTAATTGGGCTAGTTTTGTAATTGTATCTATAACAGTGTCTGCACCAGAGCCCATACAAACTACAACATGACTTGCGTCTTTTGCACCATAATATTCAAATAAATTATATTTTCTTCCAGTTGTTTTATAAAAAATTTTAAGTAAACTATCTAGTGCGTCAGGCACTTTGTTATAATATACACTAGATGCTTCGCGGTTTTGAAAATATATTTCTTCGCTTTGACTAGAACCTCTAAGTGCTGGGCAAAGAGGGGTGATAGCTGCGGGACGGGCATATAATACTCCGCAATCTGTAGCTAACTTTTTAGCTGTATCATAATTAATTTCGGTAATTGTATTAATTTCGTGTGATGTTCTAAATCCATCAAAAAAGTGGAGAAGTGGCACTTTTGTTTGATGTGTTAATACATGACTAATTAGTGCCATATCCTGTGCTTCTTGTACGCTAGACGAAGCAATCATTCCAAAACCAGTACCTCGGCAAGCATAAATATCGCTATGGTCGCCAAAAATACTAAGAGCGTGCGTTGCAATACTGCGAGCAGCGACATGAATAACGCAAGGGAGTAATTCACCCGCGATTTTGTACATATTGGGTATCATTAAAAGTAACCCTTGCGAAGATGTAAAGGTTGTTGCATTACTACCTACGGTTAGTGCTCCGTGCAAAGCTCCGCTTGCTCCAGCTTCGGACTGCATCTCGGTTACTTTTACCGTTTGACCGAGCAAATTTAATTTGCCTTTAGCACTCCAAGCATCTATATTTTCTGCCATGGGACTACTTGGAGTTATGGGGTATATAAACGCTTGGTCGCTAAACAAATATGCCATGCTTGCACAAGCGGTATTGCCATCGATAGTAATTTTTTTCATAAATTCTCCCACTTAAAATAAGTATTTATTTAATTATATGTTAAAAGATATAATGTAGTCAAACATAACAAAAAAATTTCTTGAAAATATGTATACCATATGTTATACTAAAAGCATGAATAATTATAAAATTACAGTTCAGTATAATGGCAAAAATTATAGCGGCTGGCAAATTCAAGATGGTAAAGATACTATAGAAGGTCGGCTATCTATAGCTATAAAAGCAGTAACGGGCAAAGATATTAAAGTTGTTGGCAGTGGAAGAACCGATGCAGGGGTAAGTGCTATTGCTCAAGTCGCAAATTTTTTATTAGATGCCGATTGGGACTGCCAAAAACTTATCAAAGCAATAAATGCACACTTGCCAAATGATATTGCGGTTTTAGACGTACAGTTGGCGGAAGAGGATTTTAACGCAAGATTTAGTGCTAAAACTAAAACATATAATTACTACTTTTATGTGTCGAGTGAACGTAATCCTATTTTAGACCAGTTTGCATTACAAGTAAAATATGCTGAGATTTTTAATATGCAAAGTGCATGCAAGTATTTAATTGGTACAAAAGACTACAAAAGTTTTGTAGCTCGAAATAGCGGTAAAACAGACTTTACCCGAACAATTTATAGTGCAGAGATAAACCAAGTTAAAGATAACTTATACGTATTTGAAATTTGCGGAAACGGCTTTTTGTACAATATGGTTCGAATAATAATGGGTACGCTTATTAGCGTGGGCGAGGGTAAAATAACCCCAATAGATATACAAAATATTATAAAAAGTAAAGATCGAACTAAAGCGGGCAAAACTGTACCTGCAGTTGGCTTAATGTTAAAATGTGTTAGTTACAAATAGAATAGAAATTACAATACTATGTCACGCATAATAGCCGAAATATCTAGTAAAATTAAGGGTAATGGTGTAGATTTTGATTTTTTATTATCTTATAAAAATCTATATTATGTCACGCATAATATAGTAATAAATGGTTGAATTAATGCCAAAGCATACTATAACAAACAAGAGGATAAATACATGAACGATTTTATTTTGCGTTATACTCAAATGGTGCAAAAATTAATTAATGACGAAAAGATTAAAAAAATTGACTTTACAAAAAACGAAGCTTTAAACATAGTTCAAACTTTAGGTGGGCTTGTTAATACGGTCAACTTTTATGATACAGAAATATTTAAAAACAAAAAATATTTAAGTTTGGCTATAAATGATAATATTTTTTATCATGGTGAGTGTTATATAAATTCTGAAGAGTATACTAGTATCCTAAAAAATAATCCAAAGTTATCCGATATAAAAACCTTAAAAACAATAAAAATAGAAGATGTAACTGCTACAAGGTTTTATGGGTTAAAGTGTTATAAAGTTTACAAACTTAACGAAAAGTCAAATACACTTATGCAATTTAGGCAAATAGAATCGATGCAAAATTATAGAGGCGAAATTCTATATAATACAACATTAGATATGTTGTTAAAAGCTTACGGCGACGCATATACAAAAGACGGCAATGTTTACATACCTATGAACGATGGCACTTTTGGTTTAGCAAAGCAAGAGGGTAAAAATGTAAATATACTCCCATACGACGATGCCGAAAATCCATTTAATAACAAGTTATTTAGACTTTTTGATAAAGACGGAGAGATTACCGATTTTAGTAAGATAAACACTGTAAATCTAATAAAGCAGTTACGTGTAGCAGAAGCTCATAAACAAGTTTATTATTATAAAAGCGGGGAGATGTATGGTGCAAGAGCTTTTATGTTAGATAGCACAAATATGGTAGCGTTAGTTTCTAATGTTTGGTACGACAATTTGTATCAATTTTCTAATAATACTTGGCAAGGGGACACTAACGATATTTCGGTTTTGTATGTACCAAGACTCCCAAAACCTATTAAACAAGAGTCGGATTTAGATAATAAATTATCTAAAATAAAAATAATAAATGTTAATTTTTATAGTCCAGAACAAAAAATATTAGAGCAAAAAATTATAGAAGCCATATTAAAAAATTATTCTCATATGGGTTTAACAAACATAAGTGTTGTAGATTATTTAAAAGAAAATCTTAAGCCTTTTGTAAAGGGTAAACTTACAGTTACAGAAAATAGTAATATTAATACCGATTTATTAAAAGCTAAACTGGTAAATAACAAAGGTTTTTACAATATGGCTGCAAACGATAAGGAAAACGAAAAAAACCAAAATGCATGGATTAAATATTTAATAGAAGAAATGTATGGCTTTGATTTAATAAAACCCGATATTATTGCACAAAATGGTAAAGTTAATACTTTAAAAATAGACCTTAAAAGCTTGTATGCAATTTGGCATACAGAACTTTCTAGCGTTCAAGAGCTTGCCGGTCTGGATGCTAAAGCTACAAAAATAAGATATACTACAGCCGAAAGATATATTTCACTATGTGCGTTTTGCATATACCATAATTTGATACATAATGGTTTTATGGATGCTATAAACGATAGAACTTCTAATATAAAAGGTTATGTACCAGTAAAATCGGTAGACGATCTTCAAAAGGGCTTAATGATCATAGATATGTCTGCATTTAAAATAAAAACCAAAAAAGAAGAATTCTCGCCTAAATTTATTAACCAAAGATTAGCTGTTTTAAGGGCAGTTCGCAATAGTGTAGCTCATAATAACTTTTTAGTTAAATATAGCAAAAATGGAAAAATAGAAGATAGTAATTTTATTTTTACTTTGGAAAATTCTGCCGATACTATTGTGATAAATTCTCAAAAACTTTTGGAATTTATAAACAATCCGTTATTTGTAGAATTTGGCGACGGATTTAATCAAACTCTAACAGCCACTAATGTTAAAGAATTGGAACAAACTATGGTAGAGTGGGCTAAAAAAATTAGCGAAAGACCAAAAAATAAATTAGTTGAACACCATTTTTAACCATAAATTTGCTTTAAATTTTTAATTTTATTGATAGATTCCTTAATTGCACTATTATTGATACATTTTGTCTAAAAAATTCAAAAAAGTTTTTATAAATCATTGACATAATTTGATTAGTATATTATTATATTAAGGCTTATGAGAATGCAGGAGAATTCCCGTTGCCTGCGAATTTAAGCATTAACCGCGAAATTTATATTACAAAAAGGAATAGTAAAATGAAGACAACAATGCTAACAGCAGAGCAAAAATCAGAAAAATGGTACTTAGTTGATGCTACTGATATGCCTCTTGGACGACTAGCAAGCCAAGTAGCAAGTATTCTTCGTGGCAAAAACAAACCAGAATTTACTCCTAATACCAACTGTGGCGACCATGTTATTATTATCAATACAGACAAAGTTGCTTTAACTGGTAAAAAGAGCGAACAAAAATATTACAGATATCATACCGGCTACATTGGTGGGCTTAAAGAAATTAAATATAGTACACTTTTAAAGGACAAATCAGATCTTGCAGTTTATACAGCTGTAAAAGGTATGCTTCCTAAAAATCGTTTGGGCAGAAAAATGCTTAAACATGTACGTGTTTATAAGGATGCTAACCACGGCCACGAAGCTCAAAAACCAGAGCTAATTACTTTAGAAGGAAAAAGGTAGGAGATAAGTTATGGCAAAAAAAGTTAATAGCAAAACCGCTTATACTTGGGCAACAGGCCGCAGAAAAAAGGCTATTGCAAGAGTTAGACTTACAAGTGGTACTGGTAAAATTGTTATCAATAAAAAACCTATAGAAGAGTACTTCCCAGTTGATGTTATGCGTACAATTGTATGCCAACCATTAGTATTGGTAGAAGCTGCTGACAAATACGATTGTTTAGTTAATGTTTCAGGTGGCGGACTATCTGGTCAAGCTGGTGCTTGCCGTCATGGTATAGCACGTGCACTTGTTTTGAACAACGAAACATACAAAGCTAGCATCAAAGCAGCAGGCTTTTTAACACGTGACCCTCGTATGAAGGAACGTAAAAAGTATGGTCTAAAGAAGGCTCGCAAGTCGCCACAATTCAGCAAACGTTAGAATTTGGCACTATGCTATATTAATTAAAAAAAATCGCACGAGAATTTTACTTAAACGTAAAGACGATGTGCGATTTTTTTGATTAGCACGCCTAGTATTCAAATTATAACGCTTAGCAGCATAATTTTGATTGTAATTTGCAAACTACGGCAGAAAATTCAAAAAGCAGACTCGCTGCCATCGTCAAACAATCACAATAGTTTTAGCCACTTTTAGAAAATTAAAGTGGCTTTTAGTTTTATGTGGTTGTTTTCCTTTCCCCACAAAGAGGTACTTTGCGAGCGATCCCAGCGAGTAATTAAAATGCTAGACTGTTTTTTTCTTTGTATTTTATCAAATTCTTGCCGCTAAAGGGTACAGTATGGTTGCATAAATTTTCGCTGTTAAAAGAGTGTAATTCTTTTAGGAATTTTTACAAGATTGAGATTTGTCTACTTTAGCATTATGGTAGTGATTTGTATTAATAAAATCATTAATTTATATAGCATATGTCGGTTAATGCTTGACAAAATTGCACTTATTAGTTATTATTACTTATGTAGTAATTATATTTTAACTATATTTAATTTGCTAAAATAAGGAGATATTTATGAAATACACCGTTGGTGAAAAAAAGAATGGCGAAGTAGTTGTTACCTTTACTTTGCCAATAGACGAATGGGACGCAGAAGTAGAAAAAGCTTACCAAAAAAATAAAGGCAAATACAAAATGCAAGGCTTCCGCCAAGGCAAAGTTCCAAGAAAAGTTTTGGAGCAAACATATGGCGAATATATGTTTTACGAAGACGCTTTTAACGACTATTGCCCACGTGCGTACAGCGAAATGCTAGACAAGGAAACCCAGCTGTTTCCTGTAAGTTATCCAGATATAAAAGTAGAGGAATTTACCGACAAAGGCGTTGTATTTACCGCTAAAATTACACTACTTCCAGAAGTTACTTTAGGTGACTACAAAAACATTAAGGTGGAAGTTAAGGCTGTAAAAGTTACGGACGCAGAGGTAAAACGCGAACTTGATGCTATGCTTCAAAAGCAAGCAAGATACGAAGAAATTAAGGATAGAGCTGCAAAACTGGGCGACCTTATAAACCTAGACTACGCAGGTACATTAGACGGCGTAGCCTTTGCTGGAGGAACAGCTAAAGACCAAGAACTAGAGCTAGGATCGCACACCTTTATAGAGGGCTTTGAGGAACAAATGGTTGGCATGAAAATAGGCGAAGAAAAGGACTTAAATGTAACTTTCCCTGCAAACTATCATGCAAAAGACCTTGCAGGCAAGCCTGTAGTATTTAAAGTTAAACTACTTGCAATCCGCGAAAAACATTTGCCAAAACTAGACGATGCATTTGCTAGCGATGTTAGCGAGTTTAACACTCTTGCAGAACTAAAAGCAGATATAAAAGCTAAAATAGAGCATAATAAAGTACACGCAGAAGCTCATAGACAAGAAGACGAGTTAATTAAACAAATTGTAAAAAATGCTAAAGTGGATGTTCCTAGTGCAATGATAGAAACTCAACTTAACGCTTTTGTGGAAGATATTGAGCAAAAACTTGCTTACCAAGGCTTAAAGCTTGCCGATTACTTTATGTATATGAATACAACCGAAGCTGATTACCGCAAAGCTCACGAAAATGAAGCAAAAGAAACTGTAAAAACTAGCTTAGTGCTTCAAGAAATTGTTAAAGCAGAAAAAATAGAAGCAACTAAGGAAGACATAGATCAAAAACTTACCGAAATTGCTGAGCATATGGGCAAAAAAGTATCTGAAGTTAAAAAGACGATGAATAAAAACCAAGAAGAAATGGTTAAAAACAATATTATTAGCGAAAAGGTTATAAAATTATTAAAAAAATTAAATAATATAGAAGACCACGTTTGCTAAAAACTAATAAGTTATTTGCACACTAACTAAAGATAAATAAGTTTAGTGTGCAAATTTTTTAAGGAGAATTATAATGGAAGAAAAAAACGTTCTAGTACCATATGTAGTAGAAAAAACCAGTGCTGGAGAACGCAGTTACGATATTTATAGTAGGCTTTTAGAGGACAGAATTATATTTTTGTCTGGCGAAATTGACGACGTACTTGCAAATACTATTGTAGCTCAGCTTATATTTTTAGAGGGTAAAGACCCAGATAAAGATATTATGATGTACATAAATAGCCCCGGTGGAAGCATTTCTGCAGGCTTTGCAATCTACGATACCATGAATTATATAAAGTGTGATGTTCATACCGTATGTATAGGCTTGGCTGCCAGCATGGCATCATTTTTGCTATCTAGTGGTGCTAAGGGTAAAAGATCGGCACTACCAAATGCAGAAGTAATGATACATCAGCCACTTATGCAAGGTTTAGCAGGTCAGGCAAGTGATATTAAAATTCATACCGAACACTTACTTAGAACTAAAAAGAAGCTTAATAAAATACTAGCCGAAAACAGCGGGCAATCTATAGACAAAATCGAAAAAGATACCGACAGAGATAACTATTTGTCGGCAGAAGAAGCTAAAAAGTACGGGCTTATAGATAATATTTTTAGTAAGAGATAGGAGCTAAAATGGCAGACGAACAAAAATTTGATGTATGTTCCTTTTGTGGCAGACCAAAAGCAAACTTTAAGCAGGTTATCGAAAACCCTAATGGGACATCTTGCATATGCGAAGATTGTGTAAAAATTTGCGAGGAAATTTTACTTGCAGAAGCCAATAAGCATCGCGATAACACTAGGTTAGAACTTCTTAAACCTAAGGAAATTAAGGCTAAATTAGACGAATATATAATTGGTCAAGACAAAGCTAAAGAAGTACTATCGGTTAGCGTGTATAATCACTATAAACGCATAAATTATATGCTAGAAAGCAAAAATAATTCTGCCGATGTAGAGTTAGAAAAAAGTAATGTTTTGCTTTTAGGACCAACTGGCAGCGGTAAAACCTTGCTTGCAAGAACTCTTGCACGTATTTTAGATGTTCCTTTTGCTAGTTGCGATGCAACAAGTTTAACCGAAGCAGGATACGTTGGCGAAGATGTAGAAAATATACTACTTAAGCTTATCCAAAATGCCGATTACGATTTGGCACGTGCCGAACGCGGAATTGTTTATATAGACGAAATAGACAAAATTGCACGCAAGAGCATGGAAAACACTTCGATTACTCGCGATGTTTCGGGCGAGGGCGTGCAACAAGCACTGCTCAAAATTATGGAGGGGACGGTTGCTAATGTTCCGCCTCAAGGTGGCAGAAAAAATCCAACCCAAGAATGTATTCCTATAAATACTACTAATATTTTGTTTATATGTGGTGGTGCTTTTGTTGGGCTAGACAAGATTGTTAAGGACAGTAATAAACAAAAAAGCGACCTTGGCTTTAAGCTAGGCGAAAACAATGTTACAAAAATATCTGCAGAAGTTAGCCAAAGTATTAAACCCGATCATTTAACAAAATATGGTCTAATACCAGAATTTGTTGGGCGTATTCCAATTGTAGTAAGCTTACATGAGCTAGACGAAAATGCACTTACTAAAATATTAACAGAACCAAAAAATGCTCTTATTAAACAATACAAAAAATTACTTAAAATGGACGGTGTTACTCTAGAATTTAGCACAGATGCTCTTAGTGCATTTAGCAAAAAAGCCATAAAACTAAAAACTGGGGCAAGAGGACTAAGAAGTATTATAGAGGACGTAATGCTTCCAGTTATGTACGACGCACCGGGTGACGAAAAACTTTATAAAGTTGTTGTAGACGCCAACGGCGATGATATTAGTGTTACCAGACTTAATAAGCAAGATAAAAAAGAAAAGGGTATAAAGTCAGCTTAGGCATAAAATAAAATTATAGCTAGTATAAGTTGTAGTAAATTTAAAAAAGTCTATAATAAAAATTGTGATAAAATTTAAGCTTTAAAAAGTAGGCAATTGTAAAGTTAATTAACTTACAAAAATGCCTGCTTTTTT
>CAMRVD010000038.1 GCA_947054085.1 uncultured Clostridia bacterium
ATAAGTCTTACATTATTTATTGATGTAGACATTATACTTCCAGCAATACCACCTACAAAGTTAGCCCTAGATTGTTCATTACCAACAACTGCTTTTGAGAAACAATTTGTAAGGGTAATAAAGTCTTCCGAAGAAGCGGTAAAACTTGAAGTTGTTGATTTTATTGCACCAACAATACCGCCAGCAGAACCAAATCCGCTTTTAAGTATGGTTATAATACCCGATTCAACTGAAACATTTTTAACAACTACTAATCCTTTAAGGTCGGTATTACTATTATTAATTTTGCTTCCTGAATCTATTGCAATTTCACCTATTATACCACCTGCAGCATTATCTGCACTTATGTTATTTAGAGATTGAATTGTAGGATTGCTTGCATCGTCACCGCCGTCTACTAATCCACTTTTAACAAGTCCAATAACACCACCAGCAACAGCGTAAGCGTCGCTAGCACTTGTTCCTTTACCAGAAATAACATTAGAGTTAGAAATATTTCTTCCGTTTAATGTTCCTCCGTCTAAGAAACCAACAATACCACCTACATAAGCGTTACCCGAACTAACAGTAATGTTTGTTTGGTCTTCAACATAGCAATCTGTTAATATTCCGCCACGCATAGAACCAACTATTCCGCCAAGATTTCCATTGCCTTCACCGCTAGATTGAGTATCTAATTTTATATCATTAATTGTTAAAGCACCGCTCTTTCTGCAGTTTTTAATTTCGGTTGTACCTTCTAAAATGCCTGCTATTCCACCAAAACTAAAGTTACTTAAAACACCTGCAGGAACGCCATTTGCTTCATCTTTTTCAAAAGAAGTATTTTCAACAAAAATTCTTTTGATTGATGTGCTTCCTTGTTTTGGATTATCACAAATACATCCTGTTATTAAACCGCTAGTTGCGTATCCAACAACTGAACCTATTGAGTAATATCCGTGTAGTTCGTTTGAAACTTTAAGATTTTTAATTGTTCCAGAATTTCCACCTTCTTCGGTCATAAATCCTACAACGCCACCGATGTTTGCTTCCGAGTTCTTAGTTCCGTCAAAACTTGCATGGATTGACACCCCAGATATATCCCAAACTTCATTATCACTACCAGACCTAATCATACCACCAGACATTACGCCTACAAGTCCACCAATGAAACTGGTTTCAATAACATTTCTCTTACGCCCATATTTTTCTTGAATATTATCTTTTGCATAAACATTTAAGTTGCTAAAGTTAATAGCATTATTAAGTCCATTAACACCAACTATCTCGCCACCTTTCATATATCCAATTAAGCCACCAGCAAATTTGCTACCATTTGGGTCATCAGGATAATAGGTATTATTAGGACGGTCTGGGTTAGCATTCTTTGGAGAGAACACATTGATAATGTTTTGAACATTAATTCTAATGCTTGTTATGTTTGTAATATAGTTCTTTTCTTCCATTTCTCGTGGGAAAAGTTTTTTATTTTCACCTTTCAAAATTTCTGTAAAAGGACCATTATATACAAAGTTTGCAACATCAGGACGGAATGGGTCACCGATAGTAATATTTTCTAGTAAGCAACCGTCACTCATATATCCAGCAATAAGACCTGTTTTTGAATAGCAATTTTCAAAACTCATATTCTTAACAGTAGTTTTCTTATCATTTTCGGCAGGACCAGTTACGCCGTCAACTGTAGGTAAAGCACGAAGTAAACCATATGTTGAATACATATTTACTACTTTTTTATTATCGCCGTCTAAGTGACCTACAAAAACAACATTTCTATTATCCCAATCTTGTGACCACCAAGTAGTTTTTGAATATTTAGCAAAGTCTATATTTTTAATAAAGATATAATATTTGTAATTATAGCCTGTTGCGTTATTATTAGCACGAACTAAAATATCTAACATTCCAGCGTGTTTAATTTGATATGGTTTATCTAGGAAGTTATTTGTATAAGTTGGAGGATTTCTATCTTTTTCAGCAAGACCATTTCCGGTGTAAAGCATTTGTAGATAATGCATTACATTGTCACCAACTAATATATTTTTAAAGTTATTAGTCATATAACCATAGTTGAACCAAGAAGTATCTATTTTAATTGTTTTATCTGTTGCCTCTGCATATTCTTTTGTTTTCATATACATTTCGGCAAGTTCGCTTTCATCTCCTGGTACTAACCAATTGCCACGCAATGTTGCTTGAATATCTATATCCATATTTACCGATTTATCACCAGCAAGAGTTGCAGACCATACATACCAACCAGTTGTATTTGGTTTTTGTTGTTTTTCTTTCTGCCCTTCTCCAAATGGATAAGGTTCGCCCTCATTTGCACCTGTATAAGCGATATAATCATAGAATGAATTATAAATATTATTTTTATTGTTTGTATTAGCAATAGGGTAAGTTGTTGCTTTATAAGTTGTAATATCTAGGTCTGCCATAGTGTAGCAGTTTGATATTGCTCCCTTTTCGCTTTGGAAAGCAATGCCTGCTATAGTTGCACCTGCATTGCGAGGCAAGATAGTTCCTGTAAAGTATGACGAATAAATGTTACCTATATAAGTTGGGTAAGTATTACCACCATTGTTTAAAACTAATCCGCCACCAGAACCAGAATTTCCTCTAGCAGCACCTACATAAATGTTACTAATGCTAAAGCAACCATTTATAACACCATAGTTATTGAATACTACGCTTGCTACAACACCTTCACTAGATAGAGTTTTTGCAGTTCCACAAGCAAAAACAAAACCAAGATTATCGCCAACTATTGCTGCTGCATTGTTTAGGTTTGTAAAACTCATATCTTTATCACTTAAAAGTCCTACAACCGCACTATCCTCTGTTACTTTTGGAACAGCAACACCTGATACTTTTGAAGAATAACCTTGAGCATTAATTACCCAACCTTTTGAGGTTGTATTAATACCTATTGGAGATGTCAAATCTTCAGTTAAAACATAGTACTCATAATCTTTTAAGTTATCTATAAATCCTTTATGTGGATTAATTTTAGTACCTAAGTAAATTGAGCCTAACTCTTTATTGCAATATTTTGAGTAATAGTGAGAGTAGTTATCTGTAATTAAAGTATTGCCGTCTATAAAGGTAATATCAAAAACTTTAGAATACAAACTAATTCCGTCTTCGTCTTTTTCGTAAATTTGTGTTTGCTCTACTCCAGTGATATATGGATTATAACCATTATCAGCAACAAGTGCTACTGGTTCACAGAAGTAGATAAAGTCTAACTTATCTGTTAATGTTCTACTTGTTCCAATAACGGCACCAATACTTAAGTGAGTTTTTTGTGCAAGAGCATAATCTCTTATTGTACTTAATGTTAAAACACCTTCATTAATATCACGATTTGTTGTGAAAGTTTTTGTTCCTCCAACAAGACCACCGATATTATGTTCGCCTGTATAATAGAAACTATAGCCCTCTTTGCCTTCGCCTATTCCTCGTTCTAATTTAATGTCACCTAAAATTATAGAATTAGAAGCAGTAACTCTATCAGCATAACCTATAGCACCACCGATATTCATTTCATTTTCTTGGTCTAGGGTAATGTCTGCAGAAGTGAAGCAATGAGATAAAGTAATTGAACTGCCAACACTTGCAAAGCCGAGAATTCCACCTACGCTCAATTTCTTACCAAGTTTATCTCCTTCTTTTTGTAAGGTAATATATTCTGCATCATTAATAGCACGCAAGAATTCACAATCGCTTTCGGCTTGACCTACAATACCACCGATGCTTATATTTTCGTAAACATATTCACCAGTTGTTCCGCTAACTTTTACATTAAGTGAAGAATTAGTATAAGAATCATTGACTCTTGAAGAACTATTGTTACCAATTAATCCGCCAATATGAGTTATACTATCACTTCCTGTTGTGTCTACATTTATAGCCGTTTTTCTTCCAAGCACTGTACTATTTTTTTGTGTGAAAGACATATTACTTGTTGTATATTTATTTCTACCAATAGTTCCTCCAATATATGCTCTACCTTGTACTCTAACATCTATTGTAGAATCTTTAGTATTCAAATAACTAACACCACCAACAACGGCATCGCTAACAGTTGTGTACATATCTACGGCACCAATAATGCCACCTACAAATGTACCATTAGCACCACCTAATGTTGTTGCTCTGTTTTTAAGGCCAACTTCTATTTTAGAATCTTTAAAGTAAGCCGTCCTTACAACACCTTGAATATTACCTACAACACCGCCTACGAACAATGAATCATAATATCCTGTGCCTTCTGGTAATGGATAGGCGTGTTCAACTGATATATCTGCTCTTGAAACTATATATCTTATTTCACCAATATTTTTACCAGCCACGGCACCAATATTTTTAACATCTGCTGCGGTAGGATTAATGTAAACAACTTTTATTGCTGTATTTTGTAAGCCAACACTGGAATTTGTTATATATGAAAGTGAACCGCTACCAACTATTAAACCAAATGTTGTTGCGTTAGTTGTTGCACTTTCAAGTTTATAAACAGGATATCCATTCTTACAAGGGTCCTTTTCACTTTCTTCCTTAGTAAACATATTTGCAGGAGTAATTGTGCCATCTGTTAAGTCTATACTATTTACAACTTCAAATTTCTTTGATGACTCATTATATAAGAAAGTATATCTAATATTAAACGCATATTGGTCTGTAGTACGCTCATCTGTACTATCAAGAGTGGCAGTTACAAGGTAATTTTTATTACTAATACCATCTACTTGCATATCTTCGTTAAGATACAAACCTTCAGTAACTTCATAAGTAGCATCTAAGTAAAGGTCGGTAAATTGCGTATCGGTAATAGTTTCCTTGCTAACTTCGTCAAGTAGAGAACTATAAATATGAATATTATTTACAGTAGAATTTATTGTGCTACCTAATAATGCTGAAGCAATAGTTTCACTTGTTACACTGTTACTAAATTGTACATCATAATTTCTTAATACAATGTTGAAATTAGAGAATGTTGCACCTTGGCTATTTTGTATAATAGAATAAATATTACTATTATATGAGCCAGCGTTTAAGTCAACATTAAACAATATAGGTCTGCGAGTGTATGTTCTGTTACCGCTTGTATATGTTACATTATTACCAAACAATTGACCTCTAAATATACTTGAAATTGGAGTAATATCTATACCGTCAAAATCTATATCATTCATAATAACATAAAGTTTTCCAGCACTATTACCTTCTTGAAGTTTATCTAAGAACTGATTTGCTGTGTAAATTCTTACAACGCTTGTTTCGTAACCATATTTTAAAACTGGTAACTTAATATCGTCGTCGTAATTCCAAATAACTCTTGACCATCTTGAACTAGAGAAATATGTTTCTCTTAAAGTAGAAGGTTTGCCATATTCTGTACCAGAGAACAATGCCATAAAGTCATTAGGGAAAATTATAAATTCACTATTTTGATTTGTACCACGAAGTTCGCTAAATAAGTAAGTATCTGAACGCTCACTTCCGCTATCTTGTGTACCCCATAGTTCAATATATAAACAATCTAATTCATCAATGTCAAAATCTTCATCTTCTACTATAGATGAAATGTAAGGGTCGTTAAAGTCAGGTAAAATATAATTTTGAACATAAATTCCACCACTTAAACGAACTATACCATCTTGTTCCATAGATGAAGGTCCTATGTTTTCATACTCACCATATAAAGAACCTATATTTCCAACAGGGCCACCTTCTTCCTCTGGGCGTTGAACAAATGCATAAAGGTCTTCAAAGTCATCGCCGTCCCAAAGGTTTAATGCAACTACATTAAAAATAGATAAAACATTATACTCTTCGTTTCCTTCATAGTAATTTGCAAAGTAAGGGATACCTATATTTGCTTCAAAAATTTCACCTATTATTGCACCCATTTTTGTATCAGTGCTAGACAAGTTGCCCATTAGGCTTCCAGTTGTATATACATTAGATATTTGACCTATAAATGAACCACCAGCAATACCACCAACACCTATAGCGTTTTTATTTTTAACATCTAGTCTGCTATAACAATCCAAAATATTACCTGCCCCATAAGTACAATTACCTGCGTTTATGCCAACTATACCGCCAATATATTTTGCTGTACCTTGTGAGAAAAGTGTTCTATTAACTTTTAAACCTGAAGTATTTTCACCAAGTTCTTTATTAACATATTTTGTAATATTATCGTCTAACGATTTTACCGTTGACTTTTCAAATGATACATAACATTGACTTATTAAGCCTAGGTTTATGGCTGAAATACCGCCTGCGACTTCGTCGCCACTAATGAAGTGTCCAGAACTTTCATTTACTGCAATAAACTCCGAGCCTTCTAAGTATGTTTGCGACCCTATAAATCCAAATAAGCCTCCAGCATAATCGCTAACAACACTTACTACGTGGTTATAATTTACATAAGCACTTTCTAATATTGTATTTGGTATAAATTTTCCTACAAATATATTATAAGCATTAACCTTTGTAATTTCTGCTTTATTACCATTAACGCTTGTTTGATGTAAGTCTAAAATGCCTGCAATACCACCAGCATAGTAAACGCCTTCTGGCAAACGATGTAAACGCAAATTATTATTGTATTCTGTTAACCCACTTGAAGTAGATGTAGGTTTTATTTTATCCCAAATAATAAATGAAGATGGAATAGATGTTATAGTTTCGGTATTATTTTTACCGCCTACGACAGATAAATTTGATTTTATTTTTGACAAACTATAAATAGTTGTATCATTTTTAGAAACTATAATGCCAGCAAGTCCGCCAACATAGTTATTTCCTGTTACTGTGCCAGATTTATCTTTTGCGGCGATAATAGTTATATTAGAAATATTACTATTAGCAATAACACCCGCTAATGCACCAACACTTGAAGTGTTACCTGCATTAATTCTATCTACTACAAGAGTTACATTCTTAACACCTGCATAATAAATATCTTTAAACAAACCAAAAGCACTATTTCCAGTTGAACTATCAGAAAGACTGATATTATACATTGCAAGGTAGTTACCATCAAATATAGAAGTCATATTAATAAGTGATGTTAATTCTACACTTGAGGAATAAACTTCTTCACTGCTAGAGAAGTTAATATGATTTATAAGTCTTATATTTCCAGTAAATTTAGTTGTAATAGTATCGTTTTGACTTTCTTGCCCTACAGCATCTTTAAAGATGTTATTGTATTGCTTGAAACTAGATACTATATGAGGATTTAAGTAAGAGCCTACTTCATAGCCGTCAACATAAGTATAGTAATACTTATTTGTTTCGCTATTATTTGTTTTTGTAACATTTAAAACCCTACAACATATAGCAATAGTATTTGCAGAAATCAAATCTGGATAACCATTAATGCCGTTTGATTGTTTATACATTGCCCAAACGCCACCAGTTGATAAACCATCGTAATTTTTAAAGTCACTAATAGAATTATCAAATGCAAAATTATGGAAACTATCAGCAGTTAAAAATTCGTTCATACCTGTTGCACTTTCTATGCCGTCCATATCTATAACTGGGTCGTCAGATAACATTCTTGCTCTTTCGTGTTCGTATTTAAAACTTTCAACCTTTTCACGCATAAAGTAACAATCTTCTATTGTTCCTTCCATTTTTTGGTCATCAGTTGCAGCACGAGCACATTCAAATGCACCATAAGTATTTAGGTTTAAAGGAGATATTTTACTTAAGGAATAACTTGTTAAAATATGACTGCCACTTGTACTTGAAAATACAAATCCACCACCTGCTATTTGGGTATAGTGAGTTGAGCCATAAGAGTTTTCCCACAACTTAACAAAAGGAGTAAAACCTGCATATGAAAGGTTACCGCTTATGTTTATGTTAGAATAACAATCTTCAATATAATTTTGATTTTCGTAAACAAAACCGCCAACAAAACCAGAACTATAAATTCCGCCACCTAATTTACGGTTTGAAGATGGAACTGAAGGATATCTTATAGGTCCTTCTTCCTCCTCCCAACCTGCAGAATAAGAGCCATAAATAAAGCCAGCATTATTAACTGCAAATCCACCAGTTTTAATTAAAACTGTAGAAGAAGCAAAAACTTCTAATTGTAAATTTTTTGCATAACTTGTTGAAATTGTACCATAGTTTTGAGAAACGAATCCTCCAACATTTCCTTTTCCGCTAAGTCTTATTGCTGTTATTGGGGCTGTTAAGTTATAACTGGCAGGATATACTACAGTTGCCTCTTGGTCGTAAACATAAAGTACTGTAACCTCATCTCTGCCTACACGAGAATTTGTAATAACACCAGTTGAATTATTTATTCCTACAAGTCCGCCGATATTTGCAACAACCTCTCGTCCGCTTACAATAGTACCAGTTTCTATGTTTAGAGTATAACCTACTGTTTTATATTCGCTTAATTTTCTGCTTCCACCATTGGCATTTTGGTTAATTACACTTATTACATCGCAGTTTGTAATAATACCATTATTAACGGCACACAAGCCACCAAATGTAATTGTTGTATAATTTTTCAAATTCATAGGTTCATTATTAATATGGCTATTTTGAACTGGTAATGCTACTATTAAGTTTTTGATTATTGTATCTTTCTTAACAGTATTAAAAAGACCCATATTAATTGTATAGTTTGAATTTGTTCCAGCAATATCTGTACTATATGCAAAATTTTTGATAGTAATAATTTTATTGTTGCCGTCAAAAGATTCAAAGTTTGCATCAAGTGCGGTATGAAGATCAATAACAATATCATTCATTAAAATATAATGCCCTTCAGTTGCAGCCCCCATTCTTTTTAAGTCGTCTTCGTCGTAAATAGGGTAAGGATTATCTTCGTTACTATCTTCAGTTACAACAACTGTAAAGTATTTTTCAGCGGTATATATAGTATTGCAACTGCCGTTAGGAACAAAGGCTATTTTGCTTTCTTTATCGTATACATAAGATACTGCAAGTTGCATATTAACACTGCCGGATTCGGTTGAACCTTCAAGTACAATAATTTTTGATTGTGACCTAAATGTTTTATTATCTTGACCAGTCACACCTAGGCAATCACTATTGACATTTACAGTTGTAATTTCATTAGATAATGAAACTTTTGTAACAAAGAATGGCAAACTATCACGAATATCAATATCTTCTACTGGAACATAGAATTTAGAACTATTTTGATTGTAAACTTTCCAATAGTAGTTAGTATTATCTTCTTCTGGATTATTAGAAACAGTTACACTACGGGAAATAGTATTTTCTGCTTTTTCTATATTATCTTGTCTTCCAAAGCCTACAATTTTTGCTTTTAATTGACGAGAAGTTGAAACCGTAATTTTGAAATTACCATTGACATCAACATCTTTTATTTCTAATCTTTCAATAACAACATCTACTACTCTAACTGTAGTTGAGTATGTGCGTTGTTGTGTAAAGCCGTCTACCGAAACTCTAACCGTAGTTGAAATTCTTATTGAATAACCCGCTTTATCAAGTTTATCGGATACAGTTAATTTATACTGCTCCCTACCGTTACTTGTTTTTACTTTATCTATACGGAAGTAATCGGTTTGAGTACCTGACCCATTTGGAAGAGCCTGACCATCAAGAGAAATTTCACCTCTTATTTCGTCATAACTATATCCTGGGTCTATACTTGGAATAATATCTAGCCAATCACCTTCGCTTGTACCAGTGTAAGCAATTATATCTCTAGATTTTCCATCGTGTTCAACTTTCATTGCAAAACCTGGCATAGACTCTACAACTATGTTGTGGTCGTAGGTATATGTAAAGTCTTGCATTTGGTTATTTTCGTTAATAGCACTATATGTTACAGAAACGGTTACAGTAAAGTTTTCTGCTTCTCTTAAGTAAGTTGGAGCAATTGTTTTTATATACAATCTACCACTATCACGATATTGCGTAATAGGATTTCCGTCTTCATCTGTTCCTATCTCAAGTTCTTCGCCAAAAGCATACGATAATTTTTCTTCTTTCATATAGATAGAAGACTTATCCTCGCTATCAAAATCTAATACAGCCACATTGCTAGGAATGTAAGAATATAAATTTAAGTAAATACCATTTGAGCCAGTCATTTGAGTGAGAGGAGCATAAATATAATAATCTCTGCCGTCGGCTCCTATTCCACTGCCACCTGTAATTTTTACAAGTTGAACAAATTGTAGAGCATTTCCACTTTCTGCACCGAGGCTAGATTCTATTTTAACCTCTTTAATATTTGAATAATATGGGTTAACATCTATTACAAATAAACCTTCACTACCTGCAATAATAGTATTTTTTGGTTCGCTTGTAAAAGAGTAAGCGTAATTTTCTTGATTATTTTCATCGCCATTTGTATTGCCAACATTAACGAGTTTAGAAACAGTTTGAGTATAAGCGTAATGTATTCCTGATACACCCTTTACCCCTTGAGGTGCAATTACTAATTGCACCGTGGCAGGGTTATTTATTAATTTATCGTTAGAATCCCAAACCTTTAGGGTATAGAATACTGCTTCTTTAACTTTTCTTGCATCTCTATCTATTTTAATATTAAAGTTGTAATAGTAAATATTGTTTTGGAT
>CAMRVD010000039.1 GCA_947054085.1 uncultured Clostridia bacterium
AAGTAAAATCCTTAACTTTTTGCTATTTTTTATTAAAAAATAAAGATTAAAACTTTAAGTATTTTTTATAAAATAATAATCCAAATTTTTGTAGTTATTAAGTATCAATAAACAGAAAAATTAAAGTATAAAAAAGTTTAAAATTTTATATAACGTGGACATAATGGTGTCCACAATTCTTTGATAAATTATATTTAGAACAATTGTTCTATAATTCGCCTCTAAAATAATTATAAAAAAGTGTCAGTGTTTGGCTCAGTTTTAATTTATGTAAGTTAAACTTAAAGTGTATCAAACCGTTAAATTTGCTACAAACTTGACAAATTGCGACAAACTATGACACATTTAAGGAGAAATAATATTATGAAAGAATTGTTGCAAAATAATATAAAAAACTGCAAAAATGTCTATAATTATAATAAAAATAGACTAAAATTGGTTAAAAACGACAAAAAATACAAAAATATTCAAAATTTAGATTTTGTCGATTTACAGCTTTTGGCATGGATAAAAACTGTAATTTGCGTAAGAGAGAAATTACCTAATATTATTAAGCTTATAGACAAGGTAATTTTGGCTAAAAGTTCTAGTGCGGGCAGTGGTTCACTAATTTTTGGCGACCATAAAAACGGTACTTATGGTCAAGTAGAAGAAGTTCTAAAGTTACAAGATCGTAAAGTTAGTTTAATAAACCTTTATGCGTTAGTAGAGGACTTAACCAGTTGTTTAAAACCCGAACAAAAAAAGTTTATTGAGTTAAAATATTATAAACGCAGAACTGCATTGGCTGTGGCTGAAGAATTAAACATAGACGAGCGATCTGTGTATAGATGGGCAAACAGTATATTATTAAAGTTATTGGTGTTTGCTAAGCAAAACAATTGGTCATCAGAATTTTTTTGTAACCAATTGCAAAATGAGGGCTGGCTGTACGAACACTACGAAAAACATTTGAAAGTTTTGAGTTCAAAATAAATTAATAAAGAATTTAGTTAATAAACTTTACATTAATTATCTAAAACGACATTGCTTAGTATGGCAAATTTTAAATAAAGTATTATAGATTATTTAGTAATTATATTCTTTGCTTTTAAAGTAAATCGTCATCATCTACAAAATTGTATTCGGGGAAAACGACTTCTATTGTGTCTACTGAAGAATCGGATTCTTCAAAAATAGGCTTTTTAGATTTCTTTTTTACAAATTGACCTTTTATAGATCTTGTGGGTTTTGGTGTTGGTGCACTTATAGTTTTTTGTTCTTCCATTTGTGGCTCTTTTTTAAACTGCTTTTTGGCTTTTACACATGCAATTATAAAAAGAATTACAAAAGGCATACAAATTAGCAATATAAATATAACTTTTAATGATGTATTTAAATTTACAGGTGATTTATCTGGGAAAATTTCTTCGTTGTTTACTTCTAAATTATTAGGGATATGGGTTAGGTTTGTTGTGGCTTCGCTATATACATAACCCTCATATACAGCGGTAGAGTTTGTTGCAGGTGTAAACCTTGCAAAGTACCAAAGATTAGTAGTTCCACCAACAGGTATTTCGCCAATAATACTTGCTATGTATTCGATATTTTTTGTATCTGGAGAAATAGTACAGAGTACTTTGCTGTTTTGATCCGAAGGTAGACTCCAAACCTGTGTGCCACTACTAGAATTTATATCGAAACTAATTCCTAAAAGTGTGCTAACACTTGGTACAAAGTTAGCAATTGTTAATTCTGATGCTTTGCAGTAGCCTGTAAACGAACCATACAAAACTTTATAAGCATTATCTGATACTTTGCTAATAATACTAACAAAATATGTTTCCGGAATATAAAAGTAGATATTGCCAATATTGTCACTTAAGCTTTGATCTTTATATAGTGCACAGTCTTTACCTGCTTTTGCGTATGTGATTTTAGCAGTATCATATGCATTAACATATTTATTAATTGGTGACTTAAAAGAAAGGTAAGTAAAGCCAATACCTATTACAAATATATAAATAAGTAATCGAGAAATACTAATATTATAAAAATTTTTTTGGGTGCAAGTTGTATGTTTTTTCATAAAAAAATAGTACCACATAAAATTAAAAAAATTCTAAAATTTACTAAGTAAAAAATTAAGCTAAATTGTACTTTTTTGATAAATATAATCGATTTTTTATATATTGGTAATTTTATTTTTTGCAAATTTTAATTTTGCACTTTTTTACCTACTTATTAACAATTTATTAACAAAATTGTTAGTAAATGGCAAAAAATTGCACTTTTTAGCACTTTTTACATAGTTTTTGATTAATTTTAACAAAAGGAAGTTATGGATAAAAAGCATAAATTACAGCAAGTAATTAATATTTTAACCGAATTGCAGCAAAGAAATTATTCTACTATAAAAATGTATAATAGTGGATCGGTTGTGCATAAAAAACAGATACAATTTCATCAATCTACTAAACGAAACAGGTGGGTTTTTGGTGGTAATAGAACTGGAAAAACCGAGTGTGGAGCGGTAGAGGTTATTTGGTTAGCAAGAGGGAATCATCCATATAAAACTAATAAACCAAATGTGGTTGGATGGGTAGTAAGTTTGTCTACTAGAGTTCAGAAGGAAGTTGCTCAGGACAAAATTTTAAAGTATTTAAATAAATCGTGGATTTACGATATAGTTATGAAGCAGGGCAAGAAAGGTGCGGCAGAGTATGGGGTTATAGAATGTATTGTAATAAAAAATGTTTTTGGTGGATTATCTAAAATTTATTTTAAAAGTTGCGAAGAAGGCAGAGACAAATTTCAGGGTGCGTCGTTAGATTTTGTGTGGTTTGACGAAGAACCGCCAAAAGATATTTATACCGAATGTCGAATGAGAGTTATAGATAGGCGTGGAGAAATTTTTGGCACAATGACTCCTTTAAAAGGCATGACATTTATTTACGACGAAATTTATTTAAACCGATACAACGACCCAGAGGTATTTTATCTTTTTATGGAATGGCAAGATAATCCTTTTTTAAGTCAAGATGAAATTAATAGAATGAGTGCATCTTTAAGTGAAGAGGATCTAGAGAGTAGAAGATATGGTAAATTTATAAATAAAAATAACTCGCTGGTTTATAAAGAATTTGATGAAACTTTGCATGTTATAGAGCCATTTAGTGTTCCGACAGATTGGCAGGATACCATTTCGATTGACCCAGGATTAAATAACCCGCTATCGGCACATTGGTACGCACAAGATTATGATGGTAATATATATGTCATTGCCGAGCATTTTGAAGCAGGAAAAGATGTAACTTATCATTCTGCAAAGATTAAGCAAATTTGTGATAATCTTGGTTGGAAACGCGAACGTAATGGTATGTATGGGGCACTTATAGATAGTGCGGCAAATCAAAAAACACTAGCCAGTACAAAAAGTGTCACCGAACTTTTTTATGATAACGGTATACTTGCAAGTCCTAAGGTAAATAAGGATTTGTTTAGTGGAATAAACAGAGTAAAAAGCTATTTAAAAAATGCAAATGGACAAACCAAACTTTTTATTTTTGCAAATTGCGTAAATTTAATTAGAGAAATAAAAAACTATTATTGGGGTGAAGGCGAAAACCCTGTAAAAAAGGATGACCATAGTTTGGATGAACTTAGATATTACATAATGAGTAAGCCTGAAGCTCCTACTAAACCATCTTCTATTATAGAAAGAGATAAAGCTAAATTGTATAGAAGGTTAAAGCGTCAAAGATTGTTTGGGTATTAAATAAAAAATTAAAATTTGTGTTAAATTTGTGTCATAGGTACGGCTAAAAATAATAAAAACTTTGATATATTTTAGGTATGAAGAGGGATATAAAAAAAGTTAAAGAAATACTTTTTAAACTAGCAAATGGTTTTAGTTATAGTGAAACTACCGAAGAATTTGCTCCCATAAAAGGAGAGAATGAAAAAGAAGAACTTAAGCTTTGTAAAAAGAAAATTTCTACGCATTATGTCCCGCCTGATATGCTTGCTATTAAAATGCTTTTGGAAGATACAAAAGAAAATGTAAATAGTTTATCTAATATGACGGATGAAGAATTGGTTTCGTTAAAGAACAAACTTATTCTTGAATTAAATAAAGATGATGGACTATAAAAAAACGCAAAAATATAAGTAAAAAATAAAAAAATCATAAAATATTTAGCAAATGGAGGAAATTTTGTGTTTATAGAAAAATATCTTTTTACAAAAAAATGTAATTTTGAAATGTGCCAAAATGTAGCGGATTACAAAATTTCAACAGGAAAAGGAGATTTTTTAATTTGTGACGAATGTCTAAAAAAATTAAAATCTCAAATAAAAAAAATTACCGAAGGAGCTCAAGATGTCAGAAAAAAATAATTATATTTATAGCGAAGACGAAGACCTATTTATTGTAAATAATATACTAGAAGATTTCGCTAAAAGGAGAGAAGAGAGGAGAAGCTTTGAACTTGGATGGGAACTTAATATAAACTATATGGTTGGCAATCAGTACTCTTGTATATCTCCCAAAGGCGATATAGAAAATTTGCAAAAAAATTATTACTGGGAAACGCGAGAAGTATTTAACCATATTGCACCTATTATCGAAATGAGACTAGCAAAATTATCTAAAGTGCGTCCAACTGCATCGGTTAGACCAAGTGGATCTGAGCAGAGCGATGTTTATTGTGCAAAATTAGCCAAAAGTATTTTAACAAGCACTTTTAATAAGTTAGCTGTGGGCGATCTTATTAGTAAAGCTACTATATGGAGTGAAATTACCGGCACAAGCTTTTACAAAGTTTGCTGGAATAACGAACTTGGCGATACTATTGCAGTGTCTGATGCTGGCGAAATTAAAGCGGGAGATGTAGATATTAGCATTTGTTCGCCATACGAAATTTTTCCTGATAATTCGGCTAACGAAAGTATTAATGATTGTGCTTCGATTATTCATGCAAGAGCATATCCTGCAAAGTATGTTTCGGATACTTATGGTATAGAGGTTACTGGTACAGATATAGATAGCTTAGCATTTGACGAAATCAGCTATAATTCGGGGGTTGCTGGAAGAAGTAATGTAACAAAACTTACACATATTCTAAAGCGTGACCACGTGCTGGTTATCGAAAGATACGAAAAGCCAAGTGTAAGTTCTCCTAATGGCAAACTTACAATTGTTGCTGGCAATAAATTGGTTTACGACGGAGATCTTCCTTATAGCTTAGAAAGTGTGGGTAAACGCGGTTATCCATTTATTAAGCAGGTTTCTAGTAGTCAGATAGGTTGTTTTTGGGGCACTAGTGTTATAGAAAGATGTATTCCTGTACAACGTGCATACAATGCTTTAAAAAATAGAAAACACGAGTTTATTGCCAGATTATCAGCTGGAGTTCTTGCGGTAGAAGACGGCTCGGTAGATATAGATAATTTAGAGGAAGAAGGGTTAGCTCCAGGAAAAGTTTTGGTTTATCGTGCAGGTAGCGAAAAACCTCAATTTATGGATGCGGGAACTGTGCCAAGCGAACTTTCTGACGAGGAAGATAAGCTTTTGGCAGAATTTAATATTTTAGGTGGCGTCAGCGAAATTATGAGAGATAGCACTTTGCCATCTTCGGTTTCTAGTGGCTCTGCGATAACTTTACTTATTCAGCAAGACGAAACAAGGCTTTCGGTTACTGCCGAAAATATTAGAACTTGTGTTAAAGAGATTGCTGAAAAAGTGATAAGACTAAATAAACAGTTTGCAAACAGTAAAAGACTTTCTCAGATTGCAGACGAAAACGGTGATATAGAGGTTTACTATTGGTCGGGAGCAGATTTAGATAGCGACGATGTTGTGTTAGACACTGCAAACGAACTTACCGAAAGTAGTACAACTCGCAAAAATATTTTGTTAGAACTTTATGATAAAGGACTACTTGCTAACGAAGAAGGCAGAATTACTAATCGCACACGTGTAAAGATATTGGACAGCTTAGGTTTTGGTTCGTGGGAAAACTCGCAAGATATTTCTATAATGCATACCAAAAAGGCTATAAAAGAAAATTTAAACATAGAAAAAGCTAAACTTCCTTTAGAGGTAGACGATCATAATATTCATATAGAAGAGCATACCAGATTTTTGATTTCGGACGAAAGCAAAAAGTTTAGCGATGCTCATAACCAAAAAATTTTAGAGCATATCAGAGAACATAAACAATTATTAAAACAGGAGAATTAAAATGGAAAATATAGAACAACCAATTAAAGAATCAACGGGCGCGCAAGTTGATTTTGAAAATGGCTCTATACTGGGTAAATTTAAAGATGCAACAAGTTTACTAAATGCATACAATAACCTTCAGGCTGAGTTTACGCGTAAAAGCCAAAAACTTGCAGAAATTTCTAAGAGAGCAGATGAACCGAGCGAAAATAATGATGCCTTAGCGACAGACAATACTACATCTGTTAACAATAGCCTTACAAAAATTGAGGAAGAAAATAATATAAATTTAACACAAAGTAATGTCGTCGGTAAAAGTGATAACGGTTATTGCGAAAAAGAAGAAAATGTGCAAAATGGCGATTTTGAAGCACTTTTATCAAAAAAATTGCTTAAATTTGCAGAAAATCAACCTAGCGTTATTGATAATTTAGATGCGATTAAACAAGAAATAATTGCTAACAAAAAATTAGTAGATATGGATAACGGCATAGAAATTGCATATCGTTTAGTTAAAGAAAAACTAAAGAGTGAACCTGCAGAATTAATAAATAATCCAGACTTTTTAAATAAGTATATTTTGTCTAACGAAGATATTGCAAACACAATTATAGACAGATATATTAAATCACTCGCAGCTAAAAACGTAGCTCCTAAAATTATGACAGGAGAGGGTAAGAGCATGGCCGTTACACCATCGGCTTCTGGCCCAAGAACGTTAAGTGATGCGAACAAGATTTTTGCAAAAATGCTAGAAAATTAACTAGAAAAAATCGGAGAAAAATATGGTAACATTATCAACAGCAGATAGCGCTTTAAAAGAAGTGTACTTAGGGGTTGTTAGCGATCAACTAAACACTGCAATTAATCCGCTACTTGCAAAAATTAATCAAACTACCTCGGATGTATGGGGTAAAGAAATTGTAAAACTTGCACCATTTGGTTTAAATGGTGGTATTGGAGCTGGCACAGAAGAAGGTGAACTACCAGCTGCTGCTGGCAACAACTATGCACAATTTGTGCTAACTTTAAAAAACTTGTATGGTAAAATTGAAATCAGCGACAAAGCAATACGTGCTTCGGAAAATTCGGCAGGTGCATTTGTTAATTTGTTGAATAGCGAAATGGAAGGCCTTATTAAAGCAAGTAGCTTTAACTTTGGCAGAATGCTTTACGGCGATGGTACTGGTGTTGTTGCTACTGTGTCTGATAATACAACTAATGCTCTTACTGTAGACAAGGTGCAAAACCTTATGGAAGGTATGGTTGTAGATGCCATCGATGCAGACGGTACAGTTGTAGATAGTGCTAAAGGAATGAGAATTAAATCTATAAACAGAAATACTAAGGTAGTTGTTGTAGATAAAACTTTAACTGCATCGGCATTAAATACTAAAAAACTTTGTGTTCAAGGCAGCTATGGTAAAGAATTAACTGGTCTTGGCAAAATCTTTGGATCTACTGGCACGTTATATGGTTTGGATCGTTCTACTAATGCTTGGCTTGTTCCTTATATGAAGGATATTAAAGAAGGCGGCGAGGCTACTCAAATTACCGATATTATCATGCAAACAGCGATTGATAAACTAGACGAAGATGCAGATAGCAAAGTAGATTTTATTGTTTGTTCTGCAGGTGTTAAAAGAAATTATCAATATTATTTAGCTAATTATCGTTCTAACATCGATGTTATGGAACTTGCTGGTGGTTACAAAGCACTAAGCTATAATGGCATTCCGGTTGTATCAGACAGATTTGCTCCAGAAGGTACTATGTATCTACTTAATACCAAAGAGTTTAATCTTCATCAGCTATGCGATTGGAAATGGCTAGAAGGCGAGGATGGAAGAGTTTTAAAACAAAACCCTAACAGACCAACTTATAGTGCTACTCTTGTTAAATATGCAGATATAATTTGTAATAAGCCTAGTGGTCAAGCAATGATTACAGGAATAAAAGAATCTTAATTTTTGTAGGCTGACTAAAGCTAGAGTCAGCCTAAATTTTTTAGGAGCAATAATGGAACTTATAGAATATAAAGATATGTATGGCATTTATCATAGGATAAAAGAAATTCGACCGTCATACAAACTTTTCTTAAACAGAAAAACCAATAAGGTTGAACTTTACGATACTAATTTTGGCGGTAAGTGTATGACTTTTAATTTGCCGATTCTGCCTAATATAATAGACAAAATTAATAGTACCAGAATAGAAAATGCTAATGTAATTTTTCGCAAAATGCAAGACAATAACAGCAAAAATGCTATTAAAAACGTTCAAAATGTAATAAATAATGCAAATATGAAGTTTTTTTGATATTGATAAATATTCTATAAAAAGGAGAGATTATGTTAAGTGAAATTATAAAAAATATAGCACTGATATTGGATGATAAGGAAGTTATCGAGTATCTAAACTCGGATAAAGAAATTTCCAACGCTCCTACCAATTTAAATACATATATAACACTTGTTAATTTTGTTTTAACAAATATTGCAGAAAATTTTTTGTGTTATAAATGTACCGAAGAACTTGTTAGTGACGATAAATGCAGACTAAATTTAGCAGACCTTACAAAAGGAATTTGCACTATTAAGAAGGTAAGAGATGATCGTTTTAAGCCTGTAAAATTTAGAGCAGATGTGGATTATCTATATGTAGGCAGTCCTAATAAAATGTATTTTGTAGAATACTCTTACGTACCAGCAGATTTAACAAGCTTGGATGATACAATGCTTTTACCGCTAGGTCTAGATTATAAAACTGTTTGTTATGGTGTAGTGTGTGAATTTTATACTTTAAAGATGCAATACACCGAAGCAAATATTTGGGAAACTAAATATAAAGCTAATTTAAAAAATCTTACTAAAAATTATAGGGATGTCAGATTTTTTAGTAGAGGTTGGATGTAATGAAGAAATCTTTTTTATTTAGCCAGCAAAACTTATCGTTAAATACTATGGGTCGTGCTAAAGATGGTATAACTAATAGTTTTTATAATGTAAGTTTGCAAAATGGCAAAATTACAAATGGGTATGATTGTGTAAGCTTATACAAGATATTATCTCCTAGTGGGGAAGATAATTTAGAATTTATAGTTAATAGAGATATTGGTACTATAAAAAAAGTTTTTAGTTATTCAACCTACAATGGTCAAGATTTTTTGGATTACATTATCTTTTGTTCGGAAGATTTAAAAATATTTTATTATTTGGTTAATTCGGTAAGTCCCAAAATTACAAGGTTAAAAAATATTCAATTTACAAGTATGCCGCAGATTAATTGCTTTATAAAAGATGGTAAAAATTTGCTTATCATGAGTTCAAATACGGACGATATGTGGATATGGGATGGTGTAAATGAACCTTATGATGTACTTGATGCCCCAAAAATTTCTAGTAGTGCTGTTGGTCTAAATAGGTTATTTGTTACTACAGAAAGTAATCCTTATTGTGTATATTATTCGGACGACTTAGACCCTAGTAATTGGAGTATGTCATCTGGTGAAGCTGGCGAGTTGATGTTTACAGACGACATGGGCAGAGTATTAAAAGTTTTTGCTATGGAAAATTATATTTTTGTGGTTCGCGAAAAGGGAATAATAAAAATTTATGGTAACTCTGCAAATAAATTTAATGTAAGTATTGTTTACTCGTCTACCGGTAGAATATTTAAAAACTCGGTTTGTTTATGCGGAGATAAAATTGTTTTTTTGTCTAGCGATGGATTATACAGTTTTGACGGCTTAAATGCTAAAAAGATTTATACTCAAATAGACAACGCTTTAAAAAATAAACAAATAAGCATTGCTAATTGCATAGACAATAAAATTTATTTATGTGCTAATTTGTATGATGAAAAGGATTACAACGATTATTTATTGATTATAGATTTATCTTCTGATAAAGTTTTAGATATTTTAAAAGGATATCAATTTTTAGATATCTGTAAAATAGAATTAGAATGTTTTAGAGGGGTCTGTTTAATAAGTCAAACTTTGCAAAAAAACGCAAATAAGCCTTATGTAATATGTAAAAATACAGAAATATTGCAAAATTTAAGTAATTTTTCGTATATTAGTAATCAAATAGAAGTAGAGCCATTTGGTAATTTTAAAACTTTAAGTTATATAGAATTGTTTAGTTTATATAACGTTAGTTTAAGCATCATAACTTCTAAAGAAATAAAAAATATTAACATTATAGGTAAAAATGATTATCAGAAATTTTTATTAAATATGCC
>CAMRVD010000040.1 GCA_947054085.1 uncultured Clostridia bacterium
TATATTAAAATATAAAATTTATAAATTATCATAAAATACATAAAAACTCCACCAAAAGTGGAGTTTTACATTTAAAATTTTAATAATTGCTGTAATTTATCCTTGCTTAGTGCAAGTAAAAATATACCTAGTTTTGGGCCTTGTTTTTCGCCAAGAAGTAAATTATACAAAATTTGAAAATATCTTTTTTGTGTAGCTTTTAATTCTTGCTCGTTTAATTGAGGGGACTTTACAACCGCATATAAATCTGTCTGAAGGTCGTTTGCACTATTGTAGTTATTATTAACTATATCTAATGTTTTTGCAACCCAAGCTTTTTCGTCTAAATTAAGTGAGTTATAAAACTCGGTATTTGGCGATTGCAATAAATTTACCTGATATTCCTCGCCATAATTTTCTACCCAATATTTTGCACGTTCTAATCTCTCTTGATATTTTGCAGTAGTGGTATCTACCCCTTCTTTAGTAAGAATTTCGGCTAGCAACTTTTCGTCGAAGTTAACAATTGGCAAAAATGTTGCAAGATAACTAAAGTTAGGATATTCCACATAATCAGGCGAAAGTTCGGTTAAATCCAATATACTTTTATTAAGAGGATCGATAGTTTCGTCAAAATACTTTTTTACCCAGCGATCAAATTCACTATAGTACCTGATAACATCGCTGTCTAGCGATATGTTAAATGCTTGCATAGGCATATATTTGCCATAGAACCATTTAATTAAGTATTTGTCGTAAACTTTACTTAGGTCGGTTAAAGTTAAAACATTACCTTTAGACGAACTCATTTTTGCACCGCCGCCCTTAATACCTATAAAGTTATATGCATTATAAATAGGAGGTTCGTATCCAAAAATCTGTCTACTGATTTTTTCGGCAACATCGTGACTACCATTAAGCGAACTATGATCCATACCACCGGTTTCGTACACAACATTTTCTGCCTGCCAACGCATTGGCCAGTCTACTTTCCACTGTAATTTAATATTTCGAGCGGTAAGCACATTAATAATTTTTTTGTGACCACATGCACATGTATAAGCAATTTCACCAGTGTCTGAATTGTAATTATTAATTGTAGTATTGTCCTTACCACAATGCTCGCAATAAATACTTACTGGATAAAAATTTTCTTTTTCGCCTTCTTCGGCGTCCTGAGTACGAAAACTATCTATTATATCAAATACTTCGCCTCGTTTGTCCATAGCAAGTTTAATTTGCTCGGCGTATCTACCACTACGGTATTCGTCGGACTGATATATACATTCGGGAACGATGTCCAAGGCTTTAAGTTCTTTTAAAAAACGTTCCTGAAAATACTGTCCGTAACTTTTGGTATTGTCAAAAGGACATGGAATATCTACATATGGTTTCCCGATATACTGTTGCCATTCCTCTGGTATACCACCCGGAACTTTTCTAAATCTGTCAAAGTTATCTATGCTTAAAATAAACCTTACATTTTTTCCTAATTTTTTTAAACTTTTTGCAACCATGTATGGTGTTACAATTTCCCTAAAGTTGCCAATATGTATAAATCCCGATGGACTTACGCCACTAGCTACTGTATAAACATCTAAATTTGGTCTTAATGATAAAATATTTTGTGCAATTTCGTCTGCCCAGTTCATAAAAATCTCCTATAATAAATATTAAAAATCCTAGTTAAAAAATAAAACTCAAAACTTGGTTGGTCTTGAGTTTTTTTCTAAACAAAAAATCAACCAAGTATAATTAGTCGCTATATTTTTTATCTGATTTTTTTGTTTTGTTCATATTAAATACCTTTAACTGAAGTTAATTATACTAACAACATTGCATTTTGTCAACAAATATATTATCAATTAGCGCTAAGATAAAATTTGTATGATCGACACATGTTGCCATGCAAAAATATATCTACTTAATATTTTAAGTTATAAAACTAAAAACGGGTCTAAACTAGTTGCTTTTACCATATACATATACGGTAAAGGAGTTAGTATGGCAAATTTAAAGGAATACTACCAAAAATTTAATTCTGGTGCTAACGGACTTGCAAGTGGTCAAGCAATAAAAAACGCAGAACTAGGCAAAAACATTTTAGAAAAACATAAAAAAGATAGCTTTTTTAAAAAGTTTTTTTTGCAATTTAAAAATTTAATGGTAATTGTGCTTTTAATAGCAGCAGTTGTATCTACCATTGTAGCACTTGCCACACACGAGTATGGTGATCTTTTTGAAAGCGGACTTATTTTTGTAATCGTTATAGTTAATGCAGTAATAGGAGTTATACAAGAACAAAAGGCCGAAGTGGCACTAGAATCGCTATCTTTAGCCAGTAGTCCTAAAAGTAGAGTTATAAGAGATGGTAAAGTTGTTGTAATTTATAGCAGCGAAGTTGTTTTGGGAGATATTGTTCTTCTTAAAGCGGGCGAGTTTGTACCAGCTGATATGGCATTAATAGAAAGCACTAACCTTAAAGCAGACGAAAGTACGCTTACTGGAGAAAGTGCTGCTGTGTATAAAGATGCAAATTTTAATAGTACGGCTTCTACCCCACTAGCCGAACGAGCTGATATGTGCTATAGTGGCACAAGTATTACCTATGGTAACGGAAAAGGCATAGTAGTTGGCGTTGGCAATAGTACAGAGATGGGCAAAATTGCAGGGCTGCTGACCACTAAGCCGCAAAAAACACCGCTCGAAAAAAACATGGAACGCATTGGCAAAGTTATAACATATGGTGTACTTTTAATTGTAGCTATTGTGTTTTTAACTCAGCTTATATTTAATCGTAATTTTAACTTTATGCAAGCGTTTTTAACATCAGTTGCACTTGCAGTAGCTGCAATTCCCGAAAGCTTACCAGCGGTTATAACCATAATTATGGCACTGGGAGTTCAGCGTCTAGCGAAACATGGTGCAATAGTTAAAACCTTAAGTAGCGTAGAAACATTAGGCAGTTGTACTTGCATATGTACCGACAAAACGGGAACATTAACACAAAATAAAATGCAAGTAAAAACAATTTATATAGATGATCAGCATAAAACCCAAAATTTTAGCGGAGAAACATACAAACTATTAGTTAATGCTATAACATTATGCAACAATGCAATAGCTAGCAACACTGGCGAGTTTTCGGGGGATGCAACCGAAACAAGTTTACTTAACTTTGTAAAATTAAACGCACCCGCTACTTTAAAACAACATCAGTACAGACTTCACGAAATTCCTTTTGACAGTAGCAGAAAAATTATGAGCACTGTAAACAAACTTGACGGCAAAGTTTATATGTTTAGCAAAGGTGCACTAGATTATTTAATAAAAAAATGTAAAAATGTATTAATAAATGGTAAGCTTGTGCCACTAGACACAAATACTATACTAAAAATTAATCAAGCCCATAACAAGATGGCAGCAAAGGCCGAACGCGTTATTGCGATTGCTTACAAACAAGCAAACGATTTTAGCGAGGATAACTTAACATTACTTGGTCTTGTTGGAATTATAGATCCTCCTAGGCCACAAGTATACAGTGCTATAAATAAATGCTTTAATGCAGGATTAAAGCCTATTATGATAACCGGCGACCATCCCGAAACAGCTTTTGCAATAGCAAAAGAACTTAAAATTGCCACTAGCCCTAAGCAAGTGCTAACTGGTGCAGACATAGACACTTTAAGCAAAAAAGACTTAGCAAAAGTTATTGGTGAATATTCGGTTTTTGCCCGAGTTACTCCCGAGCATAAATCTAAAATTGTGGCAGCACTAAAAAAATCTGGCAATATTGTAGGCTTTACAGGCGATGGTGTAAATGATGCTCCTAGCATTAAACAAGCGGACATTGGCGTTTGCATGGGCAGTGGTACAGATGTTACAAAAAGTGTGTCTGATTTAATTATTTCTACCGACGACTACGCAACAATAGTACTTGCTATAGAGCAAGGAAGAACAATATTTAGTAATATTCAAAAAACTTTGTTGTTTTTACTTTCTACCAACATGGTAGAAGTGCTTGGAATATTTGTAGCGGCGATTGTTATGCCATGTTCGATATTTTTACTGCCAAGTCAAATATTATTTATAAACCTAGTAACCGATAGTTTGCCTGCTTTTGCACTAGGACTAGAAAAAAGCGAAAATGATATTATGAACAAACCTCCACGTTCTACTACTAGCACAATATTTAGCGGAATTGGTTGGCACATTTTATGGCAAGGTTTTGCTCAAACCTTTGTGGTTATGATTATGTTTGTAGTTGCACTTAATCTTTGTGGTAACGAAGTTGCAAGCACTATGGTATTTATAACAATTTGTTTAATGCAAATCATTCATGCTATAAACTGTAAAACTCTTAGAAGCATTACAAAAGTTAATTTACTCGATAACAAAACATTTAATATAAGTTTTGTAGTTTTGCTTGCTCTTATATTATTAATTAGTGCAGTTCCGGGTATTAACGCTATGTTTGGACTGGTAAACTTAAATATTTTACAATGGTTAGTGGTAATTGTATGCAGTTTATCTATAATTCCGCTTGTAGAAGTTTGCAAATATATTACAAATCATAAACCAAAGGCAAATAAAAATGCCAAAAAGTTTGCATTTTTAAACTCTAAAACTGCTAAAAACGTATAAATTATTTAATATTTTAAATAAAATAAAAAGCAGTCACCATTTTGTGATTGCTTTTTATTTTATTGTTCTTCTGTTTTTGGTAAAAAGTATATTCCGTTTAAATTTTTAACAGCACCTAGCCCACTTGCAAATTCTATTTCGCCCATTAGCTCTACACCTTGATCCAAAATATGCCCAAAGTTTTCTAAAACTTTATCTACTGTCATATCTTCTTCTGCTTTATATACAAAGCTTATAATAAGTTCTAATAGTAGTTCGCTTTGCTCGTTTGTACTGCCATTAACTATTAATTTGCCGTTAGATGTTGTCCATTTTGCAGGGGAGGAACTATTGTCTATACTAACATCGTAACTACCCGACAAATACATTTCTTTAGGAAATATCATATTAAGCAGAAATAATGGTATGTCCATTTCTTTAGATATCTGATTACGAATCTCGGTTGTATTAACTTTTAGTACAAAGCCTATTTTGGCTTTATCCTTACTTTTTTCCCCATCCTTTAAAACAACGGGAGTAATGGTAAGTTCTTTTAGATTCATATTTAAAGTGTCTATGTAGTTTAAGTTTGGAAGTATCTGACTAAACTCGGTACTACCTAGCATTTTATCAAGTATCGCACACAGCTCGCTGTCTGTTAAATATAAATCACCTTTTCCCCTAGTACCATTGTTAAACGATTCAAAATCGAACGTTCCGTCTTCTAAAATAGGATAACCCTTTTTTATAAGCCTTTGTTTGGCTGTGGTTAAATCTGTTTCGCTATACCCATGTTTAACTATATCTTTTTCGCTAGGCATGCCATATAAAGTTTGCATCATGCCGACCAAACTATCCAAATTATTTATTCCATACTGCGAAAAATATTTGGGCACAACAACTTTATCTAGCACAAAATATCCGCCAAGAACAATAGACCCTAGCACAAAAAGGGTCATACATAAACTAAAAATAAACTTTGCATATCTTGGCTTTTTTTTCATTATATATTTTGATTAATTATTCCTTTAAAAATTAAATAAATTGCAAGTACACCAATAACTATAAGCAAAATAAGTCTAAGTATACTAAACCTTTTAAAAAATAATCCCATATGTATTTCCTTAATTAATTTTATAATTATAGTATAAAGTTATTTAAATATTGTGTCAATAAATAACCAATTATTTTTATCGTAAAATATTTTATTTTATATTTGAGATATTCTTATTACTTGTAAAGTACAATCATCTATTTTTACATACTCCGAAACATCAAAGCCTAAAACCAACAAAATATTGTTTTTACTAGCTAAAAGCATTACATTATCTCGTTTTTCAAAAGGTAGTTTTTTGTCGGTAAAATAATCGTTCAACTTTTTTTTACCACTCCCAAGTTTTGCAAATACGTCACCGTCCTGCCTTGTTCTCCAAACTGCGTCTTTTGGTATTTTTAAATAATCTAAATAGTAATTACTATCGCCAAATTCTACCTGATCCAATTGAATCTTTTCAGCCATTATCTTTTTACCTTTTGCAAGTATAGTTTCGCCTAATTTAAAAGGTATTAAATTTTGGTTTATTGGAGTTTGTTTGTAAAAATATACTTTATTATCGCGTTTTTCTACAATTACGCCATGTGGTAAATTAATGGTTACTCCATTTTTACAATTTTGTGCAAGTTCTATAACACTTATAAAATGTTTACTTTCTAAGTCTAAAAATTCTCCACATTTATTATATAATTTTTCGATTATTCGCTTTGCAATTAATGGGTTTTTAGTCAGGCAATCTTGCGGGCAACAATTATCAATAAAATTTATATCTTCTGCAGTAATTAAATTATCTATAAGTTCGCTAATTGTGTTATTATATTTAGCAAACTTACAAATATTATCTACCGCCGCCGGGTAAATCTGTTCTATTACCGGAAGAATCGAATGTCTTACGAAATTACGCGTGTAATCTTGATTATTATTTGTGCTATCGGTTACAAAATTTATATTATTTTGCTTTGCATATTCTATAATTTGATTTTTCGTTACATCTAATAATGGTCTATAAATATTATTTTGTTGTTTTATACCAGCTGCACCATTAACGCCAGAACCTCTAAAAATATTCATTAAAACAGTTTCTGCCTGATCATTTTTATTATGTGCTATAAAAATTTTACCTTTGTTTTTAGCTTCTTTATAAAATTGATCATATCTAAAATTTCTTGCACATTGTTCCACTGTTTGTTTATTTTTTTTAGCTAAATCTATAATATTTGCATTTATAATTTTGTAATCTAAATTATTATTAACACAAAAATCTTCAACAAATTTTGCATCCGAAAGACTTTCTGTGCCTCTTATTCCATGCTCTACATGAATAACTTTTATACTAAAATCCTTAAACTTTTGTGCACTTAAAAGCAAGTGTAAAAGCACCATGCTGTCTGCACCGCCACTTACGCCTACTACAATATTATCGCCGCAAGATATACTATTTATAATATTTTGTAAAACATTTTTCATAACCACATTATATCAGTTATTTAATTTGTTTTCAAGATTTTATAAGCTTAATGCAACTATTAAATCTACTTTTTTTGGATTAGTCTGTAAGCAATAACTGTCATATCGTCCTTATTTTTAGGATTTCGGCTTTGAGCTTCTTCTAAAATATTTTCGGCAAACAATTGCATATTTATTACACGTTCGTTATTAATAAAATTACTAAACTCCTCATGATTAGCAAATACATCAACAACGCCGTCGCTAGCAAGTACTGCCACATCGCCCGCGTACATGATATTTTTGCTGGTACTAGGAATTACGCCTTCTACTATACCTAAAGGCAAGCTTTCGACACCTATAATAGTCGAACTTTCTTGTCCTTTAATTACGCTAATAGTGCTGCCTATCTTTATAAAATCTACTTCGCCTGTACAAGTATCTACTATACTTGCATCAACTGTTGTAAAAGTACCTCCACTAGGCAATAATAGATTATTAACACTATCTAATACAATTTGACTAGATAATCCACATTTATAAAAACTTTCGATTAAGTTTATTGCTACTGCGGATACATTATTAGCCTCTTCGCCATGCCCCATACCATCGCAGATTGCAACCAAATATTTACTGTCCGAAAGTTTAGTAAATAAATAGTTGTCGCCACACTTGTCCCCTACATTTTTAGGAGTACTTGCGTATCCACAAACAAGTTCGTATCTGCTTAGAGGCACAAAACTAACTAAACTCCAGCCCGCCGCTTTGGTTTGATAGCATACTTTGCGTTCAAATCTTATTGGATACACTTTTTCGCATGCCTTTTGAAGCATAGGATTTACCGCATCGATTGATCTTACAATAACAGCTATCTCGCTTACTCCCTGTGCATTTTCTGTAACGATGCACTCTCTACATACAAGTCCATTAAGCAAAATCTGGTCGCATATTTGTTTACTCTTTTTTCCGTTTATGCGTTCGCTATTATCAAATTCGGAACTTAGTTGTTTAAATATTCTACTAGTTCCACCAAGTTGTAAACTAATACTTAATTTGCTAGTATCGGCATCCTTAGCCTTTTTACTTTCGCGAGCATGCTCTTCGGCCATCTGATTAATCTGTGATAAGCACGCATTTATTCGGTTGCAATTGCTCGATAGCAGGTTTGGTACATCTAAAAAATTAACCTTACCTTTTTTTATTGCACGGTCTATAAGACTAGCAAAACATGGCGACATGTCTTTGCCACTATAGCAGTTTATTTTGTTTATGCAACTTTCGCAAAGTTTGCTTTTTAGTTCGCTTGCAAGAAGCTCCGCGTATTTATCGCCAGTAACTTTGCCGCTTGCTAAGTTTCTATAACAATTTTGCATTTCGTTAAACATATTAGCCATATTGTCTAACTTACTTTTTACTATTTCCTGTTTTTTTGTTAAATAGTAGGCACTAATTAGCGATTTTTTTGTGCCGTAAATATATTCGCCCGCCATTTTTAATAGCCTATTTGGTATTGCTAAAAACGCAATAACAGCAATTAGGCATGGTATAAGCGATAGCAAATTATAATTTAAGAACAAACCAAACAGCGAATCTATTAAACAAACTACGCTTGCAGATAAAAATTTATTTTTGGGTGTTAACCAACATGTTGCACATGCAAATACAAAATAATTTATAGCGTAACTATAATTTCCACCAAGAACTCCAGCTAAGCACATAAAGCAAGCAACAAAAACCGTTTTTGTGCTAATAGCCGCAGAACAAACCAAAATTATTAAAGTAAATATAAACTTAGAAATATCTATATCAAAAATATATAGACCACTTAATCCTATAAAAGCAGCAACAATCATTGTGCAAACAAAGGCCTTTTCTAAAGTTGTAAAACACTGAATTCCACGTTCTAGCAATGCTTTAATTACAATATAGGCAATATAACTAAAGCAAAGTCCCAAACATAGTTCTAAAATTGCCCATAAAACTAATTCTGTGGAACTAAAGGAAAAATATATATTTGCAAGCCTACTAAATGCAGTACAAACAAATAGCCAATATAATTTATGTTTTTTGCTAGTAAACTTAATAATACTTAAAAGAACAATAAGAGCACATACCAAAGCAGATGAAATTAGCGATTCAAAACTAAAAACATGCAATATTTGCGATACAAAATAAAAAATTGCAATAATAAATCCATTTAAACCTGCAAAATTAAGTGCAAATGCAAAACTATAGCCAAAAGGGCTTATTACTGCAATAGTGCTAGCACTAAAAGTTATTTGCACCAAAAAAACTAAAAGCCATAATAATACTTGTTTTTTACTAACTTTAAATTTTTTCATAAAACTATTGTAAATATTGTAGCCTTTTGTCCGTTACAAAAAAGATGGCAGATATTAGCAAAATTTTGTACTTTATAAAATATTTAAGCAAAAATAAAGCACTCCACAAAAATTGGAGTGCATAATTAGATAAACACTGGATTTAGATCATCGTTGATATATGGCTAAATTTAAAAATTATTTTTCACCTAATATATCTTTTTTATAAAGTTCTAAACTTTCGTTAATAATCTCGATAGCACGTTTGCGGTTACCAAGTTCCTTAACTTCTACTGGCTTATTCTCCAGTTGTTTGTAAACCTGCAAAAAGTGCATAAGTTCGTCAAATACATGCTGAGGCAAATCAGTTATATTTTTGTACCCATTGTACTGAGGGTCGCCGTAAGGGATTGCTATAATTTTTTCGTCGCGTTCTTTTCTGTCTGTCATAATAATAACGCCGATTGGGTAACATCTAACAATACAAAGCCTCTCTAATGGCTCGCTGCAAAGCACAAATACATCCAGCGGGTCGTGGTCGCCGCAATAGGTAAGCGGAATAAATCCGTAGTTCATTGGGTAGTGCGTGCTGGTGTAAAGTACCCTATCCATAATTAAACACCCCGTTTCTTTATCTAGCTCGTACTTAGTTTTGTCGCCTTGTTGAATTTCGATGCAGGCTATAAAGTCCTCTGCCTTAACCCTTTCTGGGCTCATGTCTTTCCAAATATTCATAATATCCTCCGCTTTTTGGTTTTGTCATTATAGCACCGCCACATCTGCTAGAGCAAACAAAATTGTAAAAAATGTTAAATATT
>CAMRVD010000041.1 GCA_947054085.1 uncultured Clostridia bacterium
TTTGCAAGTAGAGAGATCACTCCCACACATACACACTCCAAACTCAAATATTAATAATACTAATGTGCCACCACAAAATGTGGGGGTAAATTCTGGCACAAATAGCGTTAGGCCTGCGGGTCAACCACCTATTACTCCTAGTAGTCAAAATGCAGGGGTAAATCCTGCTAGCCCTACATACAGCAATGGAGTAAACCCTAGTGTTAAGCCTATGGCTGGCGTCTCTAATTCTGGAGCCAATGGTGCTATGGGGCAAGGAGTAAAACCAACAACTCCTAACGCTCAGCCAAACATCAACTCTGTTATTAGGCAGGCACAGGGTGTTAATACAAATGCTACGGGAAGTCCAGCCGGACAACCTCCTATAACACCAAGCGTAAATACTAGTGTTAAGCCTTCTGCTACCCCTATGGGAAGTAATATGGCACAGGGGGTTTCACCAATAACTCCAAATGCTCAGCCTAATATGCAACCTAACTTTGGTCAAAATGTTCCTCCTCAAATGAACGGGGGGCAACCTGCTTATGCTGGAATTAATGCTGAGGCATTGAATCAAAACCAAGAACAGCAAAAGAAAGGTAAGAAGAAATGGCTCTTGTTACTTCTTCTTTTATTGCTTTTAGGTGCAACGGCAGGTATTTTAATTGTTGTATTAATGCCTTCTAGCAGAATATATAGTGTAAAGTACATAACTGGTCCTTTTGCAAATATTGAAACTACTTCCGTAGTAGGCGGTGACCCGTTTGGTATCCCTAGAGATTTGGCGAACATTGAAAACGAAAAAGGCGATGTCCTTATTGAATTTAAAGGCTGGTATTATGAAGACGGTAGAATTTTTGATGGCGTAGATAATGTAACGGGTGATATTACTCTTGTTGCTCATTATGATGCAAAAAAGGTAAAAACAACCTTCGTATCTAAAAACTACCAATCTGGTAAAGACGAATATATTTACTTAACAGATATTGCTACAAAATATTATGACGAACAAATTAATTTAAACAATCTTAGAGAACACTTCTTAAAACTTAATGGCGGAAAATACGAACAAGATAATGAAGATAATGTAGTTTATTCTTATAATGACGGAACTATTGGCTTTACAAATTATGATAAGACCGCATATGTAAACTTAATTGATAGTTACTACAATATAAAAGGCTTTGCTAAAGAACCTAATGGCGAAGTTGTTTATACTATTTACGATATATTAGACACCCCAAGTATTGAGAGTGTATATTATGTTGTTTTTGATGCAGGAAATGTTCAACTTAACTTTAATTCTAACCTAGATAGTTTAAAAGAAACTTACGACAATGTTAAAGATTATTACAATATTATGAAAGTAGATGCTGATAGTATTGTAAGTGCAGAATATGCAGAAACAAATATTACATTCAAAAACACATATATAGTTAAAAACTATGTTAGTTTATTTACTAACGCATATCAACCAACAATACATAGATTTATTGGTTGGTATAAACAAGACCCAAGTAAAATTACTGAAGGAACAAATTTAGAAGACACATTAGATAAAACAAAATTATATTTGGCTAACGACGAAATTCCAGTAAATGAAGCGTTGTTAGGAGGAGAAACAGAAGTAACTTTCTTTGCAGTTTGGGAAGAAAGACCAATTGACTTCTACTTTAAAACAGGTGCAGATGACACCGACCGTGTTGAAAGTAGCATTTCAAGCGGTGAAACACAAAATCTAGATAAAATTATTATAGATATGAACTTACTTAAAGACGGATATGCTTTAATTGGGTTTAATACTTTACAAGACGGCACTGGCGAAATTATAGGACTTAAGGACGCTATTTTAGGTGACCGCAGTGCTAGTTATTATGACACAGCAACTGACTCTATTACCCTTTACCCAGTATATAAAAGGATAATAGATAATATATATATTAATCTTAATGGTAACGAACTAGATAAAATTGGTTACCAAAACTTTATTGATAAATTTGTAAATAACTATAGTCTTAACTTTTATTCTTACGAAGTAACAGAAACTACTGGAACGGGCGATGATGCTGTAGCGGTTAAAAAGACAATTACTTATGAATATGATACAAGCAGAATTACCATAAGTTATGACGAAACAAAAGATGCCCTTGTAATTTCAAACTTACTTGAAGATTCTACCTTCACTTTGCCTACTACTGCAGTAGATAATGAAGTTAAAAGAGCAAGTGACATAGTAAGATATAACTACTATCTTGGAACTAAAGCATATATATTTAGTGCAAGAGGAAATAGCGGTAATTTAGATTATCGTGACGAAGGAATTTTATATACAGTTACTACTAGTGACCTTGATTCCCTCGCAGAAAATGCAATTATTGATATTTCACTTAATTGGATAGGTAAAAGATTTGAATTAACATTCTATAGCGAAGGCAGAGAATTTGTTGTTCCTGTTGGCTATGGTGTTAAAGTTTACTTAGTTTATAATAGAAGTACAACAAATGGTGTTGTAACTGTAAATACCACAGTTCACTATGCTTCTTCAGGTGGAACTGTACCTAATGGAAATTTTACAACAAGTATTAAAGGTCACGAGTTTGCTGGTTGGTACAATGGAAATAACTTTGATGCTACAAGTACGGATAGGTCAACCTTAATTCCTGTTGGTGACGAAAATAGAGAAGAATCTCACTTTGTTGTAGATAGTGAATTTAATAAAATTTATGCTTATTGGACTGTTAACGCATTTAGCATTAACTATATGTTTACTGGCGGAAGTTATAAGGGAGATACTACCGCTCAAACCATTGGTGGCTATGAATATGGCAATCATTACCCATTACTTGGCGAAAAAGAAGTAACTAAAAAAGGCTTCTGGTTTGAAGGCTGGGCATTTAGTGAAAATGGAAAAATAGAATTTACTTACGATTTATGTGGTGAAGATAATTATGGAGAAGGCAAACCAGGCGGTGTTGAAATTACCGACGAGTTTGTTTCTCACGCAGCACCAGGGCTTGATAAAACTATTCGTTTATACGCTGTTTGGAGCGAACGATATAGTGTTACTGCTTTCTTAGATGCAGATAGAAGTGCAAGTGTTGATATTTTAACAAACAGAGATAATAGTTTTGATATTACTGGCGACGAATTTAGCGAATTAGGTTATAAATTTAGTCGTTATAATACATCTATGTTTGGCAATGGTGTAGAGTATAGCATTTTTGCTACAAGTGAAGAAAAAGAAGAATGGGTATTAACCTCTAGCATCTCAGTTTATGCTATGTGGTTTAAAGCCGAATTTGACGCTAATGGGGTGGTTTCAAATGAAGACGGAACTTCTACGGACTATGGCGTTACTGGAGAAAATCCAGAATCATTCTTTGTAACATATGGTGCTATATTTGAATTACCAAAACCAGAATATAGTTGTGCAGAATATTACAAGTTTAACAACTGGAATTATGGAAAATATAAAGGAATTTCTATTTTTGGCGAAACCTTTATAATTAAAGATGAAAATAACAAAGATAAAGAAACATCTTTCTGGGATGAGATTGCAAAACAAACAAGTAATGATGGGGTAGAAAAATCCTTAGAATTCTTGGCAAACTGGTCTTATAAAGATATTAGAATTGATATCTATAGAAATATTGATGCAATGGCAAGCCTTGCTGGTAGAGTAACCTCAATTAAACTTGATGTTACTGATAAAGCAGATACAATAATATCTAAAAATAACGGACATTATCCAAGTGCAAGTAATAGACAAGTTGATTACTTTACAGACGGAAAAACTTATGCTTTCTTTTCTAATTTAATTTATGATACAGTTATTTTAGATGGTAAAGAAGAAAGAGTAAAAATTGAATCTGCTAACATATTACTTCCAAAACCAGGCAAAGACACTGTTATTAGTGCTGAAAATGCCAATGGAATATTATTCTATGACGAAAGTGATAATTGTTATGTTTATAACATTTATGCTGTTTGGAAGGCAACTGTAACTTATAGTGCAAATAATGGTACCGATGCATCTGTTGTAACATATGCAAGTGTAAGAACGGGAGATTTATTAACTGTTCCTATTGATGCTATCGGCTCTAGTTATGAAATTACATTGCTTGATTCTAAGGGCGAATATGACGGAATAGAATACGAATTTTTATTTAACTTTAGAAGTTTTGTTGGTTGGTCTAACTTTGCAGCAGCCGACCCAACAAAACCAGAAGATTTATTTGTAGTAGGTTCAACTCAAGAAATTACTGCAGACATAACTTACTATGCAATTTGGCGTTATGGCGTTTATAATTTAAAATTTACTGATGACGATGCAACCTTAGAAGAGGGCGCAAATAAACTAGAATTTAAAGACTTAACTTTTAATTATGGCGAAAGTTTAACTTTAAACATTCTTGGCTTTGAAATTTTAGGTTTTAATAAAGAAGAAGGCAAAGAGTATTTAAACGCAAAAGATTTTAATATACAAAGATTTAATGTTGATAGAGGTTACTATGAAACCTTTAATGGTTTTTCATACCTAAAAAGTAATAATGAAAAACTTTTTATAGACATAAGTGACCCACTTATATTCAAAATTTTAAGCGATGACGGATTTATAAATAATGATGACCTTGTTGACGGCACAGTAATTCTTAATACTGAATGGGTAGAAAAGAGTTATGACCTTGTAGTTAACTTTAAAGGTGGCCGTGATGATAATGACACAACTATTGGTTATATTGACACTACTGTTGTTGATATAAATAAATTAGATGCTGTTTATGAATTTGATGAAGACGAAAATACAAATACTTTAACATACAAATTCAAATATAGCGAAGCAAGTTCAAAATTACACGGCGTAGGCGTAACTTTATTAGATAAAGGTATTAATAGATTAAAATATCGTTTTGTTGGCTATAGATATAGTGACGCAAGTGGTTCTCCTATAGGCTTAGAAGGTGGAAAATATACTTACAGATATTCAGGTGATGCAAAAGAACTAGAACTGGCCTGTGGCGATATGATATATATTAATTGGCAAGAAGTTTATTTCTTAACTTTTGATGCAAATGGCGGAACATTTAGAGAACAAAAAGATAGAAAAATTTACGCAGATACAAACGCAAGTGGAAAGGCAACATTTACAATTCCTACCTTTGAAAATTTAGGTTCCTTACAACCAGCATTCCCAAATGGTATGACATTTGTTGGCTGGTGGTATAGTAACGATGCAGAAATTATTAAGAAAAACTATAATACAGCCCAAAATATAAATAACCTATACCAATACTCATCAAGTTTAGAAACTAAAACAATAGAAATTACAAGAGAGTTAATGAACGAGTTTGGTAATGATAATACTCTTACTTTGTATGCTGTATGGGAAATTGCAATAACATTTAGGGCGAATGTTGTTAGTGGTACCCACGTTGTTATGCAAACAATTGCAGGAACGCAAATTAGTAACACTGCAGATAACTTTACCGTAAACTTTATTATTAACGAAGTTTTAAGTGCAAGAAAACTTGTTTCTTATAACTTTAGAATTGATAGTTTGGCTTATAGATTTATAGGCTGGTCAACCGACGGCAGAGATGAAACATTACTTGACGAATATGTTATAAAATCTCCTGCAAGTTTATATGCAATTTGGGGAATGAGTGAAGTTCATATTTCACTTAAAAATGAAGACGGAAAAGATTTTGAAATTCCTATTCTTATGACCTACAACTACGATAGAATGAAATTTGTAGATATCTTCTATGAATATAAAAGAGCAGTAGTTAAGGCTCAAAGTGGTTCTGCTTGGACAGAATGGAGCGAATGGACTCCTGAAGACGAAGCAGCATCAAAACTTGTTAAACTTCCTAGCCGTTTTGGTTATAAATTCTTAGGCTTTAAAGATGGCTATAGTAACACCATAATTACTCCAGATAGATTAGACGAAATTTCTTTCATTTACAATGATAGTAATATTTTGCGTGACGATGATGGCAAAATTATGGCTGGTGGTAGTGCATATCCTATCCCATTTAGAGATGCTACATTATATGCCGTATTTATGACTGAAAAAGTTGAAGTTATATACGATGTTAATAACTCTCAAGCAGATACAGGTGTTGTTGGTGGCGGAAATAAATCTTGGGAATTTAATTACAATAGTGCTTATCAAATAACCAATCCTGGTTATACATTAGATTACTTTAAAATTGCTTCTTATTCTGTAATTATTGGAGAAGGAGAAGACGCTCAAGAATTTATTTATAATGAAGGCGACCCAATTTCCATACTTGCAAATTATGGTGTTGTTTATAATGAAGTTACAGAAAAATACACCTTAACTTTAAGAGTTAACTGGGAAAGAGAATATAACACAGTTACTATAAGTCTTGGCTCGGGTAATTTCTATAATAATGGTGTAAATATAGGTGACGACCAAGTAGAACTACCATTATTCTACGACGAAGAGGGCGAATTTGTTAGAAGCATAAGATACGGTAATAATATTATTACTGTTCAAATATATAATGGTCTTGCTAGCGAGGGCTATGGATTAAGACTTCCTAATAGCGATTATGTTTATAATGGAAATAACTATGAATTAGTTTCTTATACTGACCGTGACGGAAAAGTTTACGATTTTGAAACTCTTTATAGTATTGATAAAGACATAGTTTTAACTGCTAACTGGATAAAACTAATTAATGTTGTTATTCATAGAAATCAAACAGAAAGCGATAGCGAAGTATTTAATACTCTAATAAAATTAGATGATAATATTACCTTTACCTACGATGGCAGTAAATACTATATTAATGGTATAGATACTGGCTTTAGTATGGCTCACTATAATTTAATATCCTATAATCAATTCGCTACTGGCGGAAATGCAAGCAAGAGTTATGTTTTAGATAGAGAATATAAATTAGATACTACTAACTTCCCAATAACAAGTGATTTCTCTACACATATATACGCTCAATGGCAAGGCGTTCCTATTGACATAGTTATTAATTACGATGATAATGACATTGACTTTACAAATAAAACTAAAATAACATTATCTTCATATTATGGAACAGAAATAGACCTATCTAGTTATGTTCCTATTAATCGTGCAGACGGAAACGACGGAAAAGTATTTGATTGCTTTGTTGACAGAATAGGCACAGTATATTCTCAAAATAGCGAATTACACCCAGGTGCAACCTTTATTTTCAATTCTAATTTGGAAGGCTTACCATTTAGTGAAACTTATGAAATTACAGCAAAATGGAAAAATAGAGAATATTACGTAACATTTAATTTTGTAAACTCAGTTTTCAATGGTACCTATAACGATATTGATTATACTGGCGATGACGGAAATGGCGTAGAACAAATTATATTTAGATATGAATATGGTCAAGTAGTAAATTTACCAGATGTTGATTTAATTACTTGCCTAATTAATACCGACCCAGATTTCCCAATTTACTTCTATAATGGTTACATTAGCGATGTAGAAATTCAAGGCACAAATGAAATTTTAAATGATTTTGTAATGCCAGCGGGAGATGTTAATTTAGATATTAACTGGGTAAGTTTACCTATATATGTAACATTTGTTGCTAGCCGTGAAACAAGCGATGAAATTGCTGATACTGAAGGTACATTTACCATTAAAGATAATAATGAAAATGATGTAAAAGTAAGAAGTATCACAAACCTTTATTCTATAGATGACCAAATTGAATTAAGTGAAATTGTTCCAAGTAGAACAGGTTACAAATATTCGTTTAACCATAAAACTGGCTATGGAATAATAAATGAAGAAACAAGCGAAGAAGGCTTTAAAAACGATAACCCATATCAAGCAGATGGCATAATAGATTTACCTCTTATATATATGGCAGAAACAGATTCTTTCTTTAATGACCTTAAAGTTATGTATAGCAAAAATGACGAAATTGAGGGCGATATTGGAAGAATTGATATAATAGTAGATGTTGTTTGGACACCTATAACTTATGTTGTAACCTTTAATAATGCAAAACCTAATGTAGATTATGGATATGAAGTTAATGCCTCAGGAAGTATTGGAGTATTAAACACAGAAAACACAACCGATGGCGTAATTGACGGCGTAACCCTAACTTATGATGAACCATATACATTAGCAAATAATAACTATACTTTAGTTGGTTGGAATCAAGTAGGTTGGACATTAAACAAAGATAACATTTTTGCTGAAGATGGTTCGTTCAATGATTACATTCCATTGAATAGTGAAATTGTTAATTTAACAGCAGAAGATGGCGCAACTCTAACTCTTTACCCTGTTTGGGAGCGTAAAGATATTACTATCAAATTTAGTGATAGACTAAATGTTAATAATGTAGAAGATTTAATTCTTGGATTTGACGAAACCTTTGTTCTTGACGACCTTATTTTTAGTAAAAACCCATTAAAAGAATTAGCGTTTGACAATACAAATTCAGTTTATGAACAAGGTGCTTATGTAGAGTTTATTGGTTGGAAATATACCTATAAGGGAGTAACTTCTCCAAAACTTATTAAAAATAGTGATGAACTACTTTTAACTCTCCGTTCAATTAATACAGAACACGGTTTCATAGACGATATAACCGACTTAGACGATAATGTAATTACTCTTGAACTTATATGGGAAGAAATTACATATGATTTCACCTTAGATTTAACAGGTGGTAATTATACTGGTTCAGGTGCAGGAAAAGATTATGAATATATTTATAATACTGTTACCGATACTCTTAACTTAAGATTTAAAGTAACATATTCTAACTTAGTTAAAGGTATTAACTTAAGTGATTATGCAATTGATGAAGAATTAATTAAGAGAGAAGACGGCATTACATTTGCTGGTTGGACCAAAGATAGTAATTTAGATAGAATTAATTTCTTAAAAGGCACAACAATTTCTTATAACTTCTCTAGTGAAGAATTAGAAGAATTACTTGACCCAACAACCTTAGAAAAACGCACAAGCCCATTCATTCTTTACGGAATGTGGAACATTTACAGAATAACAGTAAATTCTAATGGTGGTAGCGTAATTGAAGACTTTAATTCAAACAAACCAGAAGGTTTAGAAAATTGGGAAAGTGACGGAAGTAACCTCTTTAGTTATACTTATAGAAATTCAACAATTACATTACCAGAAAATATTGATACTTGCTTTACCAAAGAAAATTATCATATAGATAGAACTGGTGAAAATAAAATTGGTGGAACTTCTTATAGTAATATAACTGAAAATAAAACTATTGATGTTGTTTGGACTGGAAACTTAAGATATGTTATTTTAACAATAAGTGGTTTAGATACTGCTACTATTGATGCTATTCCAGGTGAATTGGCTAATAGAGTAGATGTAAATAAAAATTATAGACTTGCTACTGGCGTAAATGCTGAAAATGTTACAAACTATTTCGTTTATAACTACGATATTTCAACAAATACTGGTGCATTTACAAGAGCAACAAGTTACGAAAGTGGTACACAATATTTTGAAATTTCTACAAGCAACATTACAATAATACTTATCTCATACTATGACGAGGCTATAAACTTCTTAAAAGATATAACCGCAACCGATGCTGGCAATGGTACAGACATTCAAGTATTTAGAGGTTGGGTAAATGATGAAGAAACTTCTAACTTCTCATCAAAAACTCTTTATGTACAATGTGGCGATAATGAAATAATTGAACTTCACGCTTCTTGGGGCGAAATATATTTATACTTTGACCTAAACGGCGGTGAAATTATTGATGTTGACGAATCTGGCGTAGGACATAGAGTAAAAACAATTGCAAGAAAGTCACCTATTAAAGAAGAAAGCAACGAAGATGAAGACATAAGAGTATTTAACTTACCTTTAAGTTTCTATAATACTAACTTAGGACCTTTCAAAACTGGTTATACATTCTTAGGCTGGAGTGATGATTATGTAAATTACGATGCTTACTTAAAAGCCATTCAAGAAGGTATAAGTGTTACCTTATATAATAACAATAATAACAATGAGGGAAGATATACTCTAACCGAAGCAATTAGTAAAACATTATATGCTATTTGGGAACCTTATAGTTTAGATTTCACTTTCAGTAGTGCAACAAGTACAAATAGTAAATATCCTCATGTAAGCAGTGGTGCAGGTGCATTCTATGGCACATATAATTATGGCGATACAATAAAAATGCCAGAGCCTGCC
>CAMRVD010000042.1 GCA_947054085.1 uncultured Clostridia bacterium
GGTAGTAGAACAGTAACAACAAGTAACCTAAGTACACTAAAAACTCAAGCAACTAATACAAAAACCGCTAGTGCCATAAGAGGCCCCGCAGTAACTTCTACTATAGATAGTGCAGTAAAAACTGCAAGCAAAGATATTATAGTAAAATTAGGCGGTTTAGATTGGACAGTTGTGTATTTGTCTAACGATACTTCATCTAACCCTATTTTAACTTTATGGCTTGCAAATGGTAATCAATTAAGTGGCAAAAAATATTATACTTCTAGTACCGCATCTTCAACTTTTAATGGTTCTGGTACTGCAACTTGGAATAGCGGTTTTACCCCATATGATAAAGTTGGTGATAGTTACTATTATAATAAATCGGCTTCATCTTCCTCAAGTTATCCAGACAATATGTATGGAATGAGTTTTATTAGAAGCACTGTATTAAATAATGGGGGAACATATTCAACAGCCCATTGTGGTACAAGTACTGCTAGTATGAGCAAAAAAAGCGATAGCGTATTTAGCCCATTTACAGTAACCACCTCAAACTCAACTGCCATTGCAGACTACTTAACAGTACCAACAAATGTATCGTGGCAAAAAAGTGGTCAAAACAAAACTTACTCTTGGTGGAATTATTATTCACCAAACGAAGATTTACAAACAAATAGGTCTAGTACTGGCTGGTGGTCTGGTACAGAAAATGGATATTCATATTCAATAAATTATTCCACAAGGTCAGGTTATGCTAATTGGGGTAGTGACCGTTTATGGCTCCCTTCTATTTCAGAGACGGGCTACGATGATTCTGACCATACTGGCATTTGGCTTACTTCAACTGAACAACGCTCTAACACAAGTTTCTCGTGGTTGCGGTCTGGCTATTGGAGGCATGCTCTCGATGCTGGCGTACTCTACTCATCGGGCGCCGCTTATGGTGGCACCGGTGTTAGCTCTTCTAGCGCCGTTCGTCCCGCGCTTCACCTTAATCTAGCCTCTGCTTCTCTAAATACAATCAGTTCCATTAACATAAACACTTGCACGGTATCAGGCTTATCAAATAGTCAATGGAACCCATACAGCAATGCAATTCCATCGTTTACACTTAAAACACCAGATGGTAAAACAACTTTAGTTAAAGACACCGATTATACTGTTACATCATCATCAACCTCAGCCCCAGGTACAATTACTTTAACAATCAGGGCAAAGAGTAGCAAATATGAAGGTACAAAAACGGTAACTTACGAACTTACAAAACGCACTATCACTCGTGCGTTGAGAGATAACTCTTTAACAATTGCCGATAAAACTTGGACGGGTAGTGAAATCAAGCCCGCGTTAAGCGGGCTCAAAGATTACGCCTATAATACCGACACTGGAGGCACTAAATTAAGTAGTGCGGGCGTAGCCTTAACGCAAGGCACACACTATACACTAAGTTATAGCAATAATACAAACTTAGGTACGGCAACTATAACTATAACGGGTACGGGTAACTACACTGGTTCAACTTCTACAACCTTTAGAATTGTAGCAGTTAATATGAGTGAATGTACTATAGATACAATTTCAAATAGAGATTGGAATCCAGTAAATAATCCTATACCAGAAATTGTAGTAAGGTATGCAACCATTGGTAAAACTCTAACACTAAATACCGATTATACAATTACATCATCTTCAACTTCAGCACCAGGAGAAATTACTTTAACTCTTACAGGAAAAGGTAATTTTACAGGTACAACAACTGTTAAATATACTTTAAACAAACGAGATATAGCCTTAGCATTAAAAGGTAATAGTTTAACAATACCTAACCAAACTTGGACAGGTGAGGAACTTAATCCTTCGTTATCTGGGTTAAGAGATTACGCTTACGAAACCATTACAAGCACAACTCCATTAAATCCTACAGGTAGTGCATTAACTGCTATTACTCATTATACTGTTGCATATAGTAACAATACTAATTTAGGTACGGCAACCGTTACAATTAGTGGTGTAGGTACACATTATACCGGCACTGCAACTACGGTATTTACAATAGTAGCAAAGAGTATTGCCGATGGTACAATATCATTAAATAAATCTAGTGCCGACTATAATTTCGGTGAGGACATTTTGCCAACTATTACGGCTACCTTAACCGTTAACTCTAAAACCTTAACCGAAAACGATTATGAATTAGTATTTTTAAATTCTACTGGAAGTTTAGTTACAAAAATTAATGATGCAGGTACATATAAAATAAGGGCAACGGGTAAGGGAAATTATACTTCTACAAAAGAAGTTAATTTTAATGTTAACAAATTATCCTTACAAGATAATTACTTTAACATTTCACCAGCAAGTTATGAATATAAAAACACACAGATAATTCCTACTTTTACAGCCTCTTATACTTACGACTCTGGTAAAACTTATAACTTTAGAAGTACCGACTACACAACAAGTTATGGCGAAAATATAAATGTTTCTAGTGGCGGAAGTGTAACTTTTACAGGTGCTGGAAACAACTTTACTGGAAGTGTTGTTAAAAAATTTACTATAACCCCTAAATCTATTGGGGCGGGAGATATTTCAAAAAGTTCTATTCCTAGTCAAACATATAGTGGTAGTGGCATTACTCCTAGTTTTACATTAACCGATGTTACTCTTGGGCGTAACTTAATTGCTAATACCGATTATTCAACTTCTCATATTAACAATGTTAATGTTGGTAATGCTACCATTAAAATTACAGGTACAGGCAATTACATTGGCGAAACAGTTATTCCTTTTGAAATTACCCCTAGAAGTATTACTCTTGTTAATATTGCAGAAATTCCAGAACAAGCATTTACAGGAAAAGAAATTGAACCTATCCTTAACATTACAGATAATGGCTCGTCTCTTTTAAAAGGAACTCATTATACAGTTACATACAATAACAACATTACAGTTACAAATAGTAGCATTAAAGCAAGTGCTACAATTGTAGGTACTGGCAATTACGAAGGCACAACTATTGTTTATTTTGACATTATTCCTGTTAATATAAGCGGGGCAATATTTAGTTTAGGTAGAACTTTAATTGCAGGCTTTAATTATGAAGAAGACTTTTTAAGTGAAATTCAAGAAAATGCTACTTTAAAAATTAATACCACAATTTTAGAGAAAAATGTTGATTATAAAATAGTTGCTTTAAATGAAGATAAATCGGCAGAAATAGGCAATATTATTAATATTGGTAAGTATATAATTCGTGCAACTGGTTTAGGCAATTTTATTGGTACTAATGAAATTGAATTTGAAGTTACAAAAAGAGATATTTCTCAAGACGATATAGAAATTGAGTTAGATAGTAAAGAAAATGATTTCACATATAATGGTGAAAGTCACGAAGCGACCGTTAAAGTTTTTGGTAATTACACAATTAAGGGTGTTCAAAAGCGTGCAGAACTTATAGAAAAGAGAGATTACACTATAAGTTATGACGAAAACACAAATGCCTCAACTTCTGCCCGTGTACTTATTACGGGTATGGGCAATTTTACAAGTGTTAAAACTAAAAACTTTACAATTAAAGCAAAAATGCTAGACGGGGTAGATATTGTTTTAGAAAATGAAATTCCAAGTGAAACATATACTGGAACTACACTTTCTCCAACTTTTGTTATTAAAGATAATACACTAAATATAACATTAGTATCGGGTACTCATTATAGCGTTAGTTACACAAATAACACTAATGCTGGCGAGGCAACAATTACTCTAACTGGTATTGGAAACTATAGTGGGGTAAAAACTTTACACTTTAATATTTTGCCAAGAGATATTTCTTTTGCTACAATTCTTGAAATTCCAGACCAAGTTTATACTTCTTCTAATATAGAACCTATTTTAACCGTTACAGATAATGGAAGAAACTTAGTTAGAGATAAGGACTATTTAGCCACCTTTAAAAACAATATTAATGTTGGCCCTGCTGGTAGTGCCCAAATTACTATTAATGGAACAGGCAACTATCAAGGAAGGAAAGAAGCCGTATTTACCATTCTTCCTGCTGACCTTGCCGATGCAAAAATAGAACTATCTCCTAGCAGTTGCGTTTATACAGGAAAGAGTGCTGTAACATCAATTAAGGTTGTTATGAACGAGAATAACGCAGTTGTAGCAGACAAAAACTATTCTATAACATACTTAAAAGGCAGTCAGGTTTTATCTGGCATTGAGGACCTTGTTGATGTTGGAACTTACACCATAAGAGTTACTGGTCAAGTAAACTACGAGGGTACAATTCAAGAGTATTTTGTTATTACTCCTTGCAGTATGCAAGATGTTACTGTTGTATTATCTAGTTCAAGTTTTGTTTACAATCAAACTTCTCAAACTCCAACTATCACTTTAAGTTATAATGGTATAGAACTAAATAACGGAGTAGACTATAATCTTTCTTTCCGTCAAACTAACGAGAGTGGTGTTACCATTACTCATCCTACAAATGCAGGAACTTATGCAATTGTTTTAGAAGGCAAGGGAAATTATGAAAAAACTAATTCTAGTTTAAGTTTTGAAATTACTCCTGCTAGTTTACAAAAAGGTGCTGTTGCTATATTCTCAACAGACCCAGCACTTGCTAATATCACATTTGATAATAGTAGTCATAAAATAATTCTTTCAAGTCTTAAAATTAATAATGTAGAATTTTTCAGTGGTTTTGAAGGCGAGTATGCTACAGTAACTTATTTGAGGGAGAATGTAGAAACTACCGATTTCATAAATGCTGGTACTATTACAATTAAAATTTCTGCGGTAGAAAGCAATAGTAATGTAATAGGTGAAAAAACTTATTCTTACGAAATTAAGCGTAAAAATTTAGCAACTGCAGATAGTAATAAACAACTTCTTATTACCGGTATAGAAAATAAAGTTTACAATAGAACTGCTCATACTCAAAATGTTGTTATTAATGATACTGTGGCAGATTATGCATTAACTAATAATGATTTTTCAGTTACTTATTCAACTTCTTGTATAAATGCCGAAGAAGACATCGTTATTTATATTAATTCTAGTGCTTCAGGTAATTATAGTGGAACTATTACAAGAACTTTTAACATTGAAAAAGCAAATGTAAATAACTTTGTTCTTAATTCTACAGGCGGAGTTTATTCTGCAAGACCACAAGTTATTACAGCCGAAGTGAAGGCTGGGAATATAGAACTTACTCCTAGCGAATATAAGTTAGAATATAAAAGAAACAATATTATTACTGAAGATATAACAAACATTGGAGATATTTTAGTTAGTTTAGTTATAGTAAGTAATAATTTTAAAATTGAAACTCCACTAAATAGTCAAAATTATTCTATTTCAAAAATAACTATTGAAAGTGTTTCTCTTACTCATAATATTGTTGGCTATAATGGAGAAACTTACATTATTGATATTTCTAGTGTTGTTGGTGAGGGTGGTGTTGTTTTAAAATCTACTGATTATATTGTTACATATACAGACAAAGATAATAATGCTCTTACCAATAATGAGGTAGTTAAAGCAGGCGTTTATACAGTTAATGTTGTAGGTAAAGGGAACGCTCAAGGCTCTCAATCTACTACTTTTACAGTTACTCCTAGAGAATTAACTTCTGGCGTTATTAACTATTATAAAACTGATGAAAAACTTAATTGGTTAAAAGACGAACAGGGCAATAAAATTAAAATAGATATTGAAACTAATTATCGTGGACAATATGTTTTACCAGAAATTCAACTTGTTTTAGTTAAAGATACCATAACTTTGGTTAGAAGCACAGACGGTGGGGCTGGTAATCCTAATGGAGATTTTATTTTTGCCATTTATTCGTTAAAAGAAGGCGAGGAGGATAAAAACCTATTAGGTGGCGGTAGTTATTTGACTGTTGGTGAATATAACTTTGTTATTACAGGTATAAATAACTATTCTGGTACTATTTCTAAAACTTATAAAGTTAATTTGGCCGATTTTAGTAACAAAAATATTGCAATAGAACTTAATGTTCAAAAAACTTATCAAGGCGAACCTGTAACATTCAAGTTTGCAAGCACCGCTGGAGAAAGTGCAGAAGCAAAAGTTTATTTCGTTCAAGAAGGTTATGATGACGAAGAATTAATTTTAGGTAAGACTTTCCAACTTTTCAGTGGATATATGAAGATTACCCTAAACGGAAATAATGACATAACAAAAGCGGAAATTTCTTCCAAAGAGGCTTATGAGAATTCTAACGAAGGCAGTAACGACGATGGTACTACTTGGAGTATATTATTTGTTAACAATGGCTATGTTAACAATAATTCGGTTGGTATGGGTACGCTTGTTATTCAAGGCATTGAAGATTCTCCTTTTACAACAAACACCATTGTTGCAAAACAGTTTGGTATTTCTAAAGTTATTTTAAGTAAAGATAATTTAGTTCTAAATGGTTATGAAGTTTCTTATACCTATTCAGGTTCTAATGTTATTAATCCAGAAGATATTGAAGTTACAATTTCTTATAAAAAATCTGCTACAGAAACAATTACCCAAACTCTTATTTATGGTACCGATTATGAACTAACTATTAATGATTGTGTAAATGCTGGTAATGTAGATGTTTCTATAAAAGGTATAAATACTTTTGAAGGCTCCGTTACATATTCTGGTTTATTTGTTATTAACCAAAAAAATATAGATAGCGAAGATGAAAATTTCTTCACAATAAGTCCAGATACCGTTTACATTAAAGGAACTGCTCAGGCTCCTACTATAACTGCTTCTTATAACTCAAAAGAAATGGTCTTAGATACTGACTATACTTTAACTTATAAACGCAATGGAGAAGTTACTACTAACTTTACTTCTGCTGGTGAAATAGTTTTAGAATTTGTTGGTATTGGCAACTTTACTGGTAGTGTTACTAAAGTTTATACAATTCAAAAACTTGTTATTAAAGAAGTTTTAATTAATAAAAGTTTTGCATCTTTTACAGGAATGAATTTGATTAATTCATTAACTATAACCGTAAATGATATATTGGGTAATGAAGTAGTTAAAGAAGACGGCACAGAATTCTCGTTAGTTTTCCTAAGAGACGGGGTAGAGTCAACTGATTATATAAACGCTGGCACTATTACAATTTCTGTTGTAACTGCTGAAAATTCTAACTATACAATTGCTGGCGAAGCAATTCAAGTAAATTTCACAATAAATAAAGTTCAATTAAGTACAACAAATGTTGTAATTTCTAGTCAAGAATATACAGGTACTAATATTCAACCTGATTTTAGTTTAATTCTTGGCGATGGTGCAAACAGTTATGAGTTAAATTCTAGCGAATATGAAGTTAGAGATTATCGTAATAATATTAATGTTAGTTCTAGTGATAATAAAGCATTAATTATTTTAAATGCTCTTAACAAAAACTTTGAAGGTACTAAAGAAATTGAGTTTGAAATTATAGCAAAGGATATATCTTCTGGTGTGTCAGGTTTTGGGCAAGGAGAATTCCAAAATGAATTTACTTATAATGGAAGTAATCAAACTCCTAATTTTAGTTTAAAATATTTATCTAACAACCTCGTATTAGATACCGATTATACCATTTCTATTTCAAGAACATCTGGAATTGAAGATAGTAGTTTACCATATAAAAATGTGGGAGAGTTTAGTGTTCAAATTAATGGTATAGGCAATTATAAAGGAAGTGTTAGTGTAGTTTATACAATTAATGCAATGTCTTTAAGCCAAAACAATTTGATTATAGATATAGCGTTTTTAGAATCTAATTTTGAATTTACTGGAAGCAGTATTCAACCAACAATTACATCAGTTAAAGTTAGTTTTAATGGCATTCAATTGTCATTACAAGACGAAACGGATTATTTGTTAGAATATTCTAATAATGTTAACGCTGGAAACGCTTCAATTACATTAAATGGTAAAGGCAATTTTACAGATTCCACAACAAAACCATTTGAAATTTTAAGAAAGAAACTTACAAATGATATGGTTAAATCTATTGCATCTCATAGTTATAATAAAGAACAAATCAAGTTAAGTTTAAGAGATATTACTTTTGAGTATTACTCATATGAATTTACAAATGACGATTTTGAAATATCTTATTTGAGAAATCCTAGAAATGTAGGCACTTATATTATAACTATTTCAGGAAAAGGTAATTTCTCTGGCTCTATTGAGGCAAGTTTTGAAATAACTCCTATCTCTCTTGACGATGCTGTTATTACTTTTACTAACGAACATTTCACTATTAATGAATGTGTTTTCACTGGGTCTAGTTTAAGAAGAATTTTAATTGATAGCCTTATTGTTAAAATTGGAGATGTTACATTAGATAGTAACGATTATGGAATAACATTTGCCGATGCATCATCTCGTTATTTGATAGATGTAGGAACTAAAAAGTTTACACTTATTGAAAATGGTAGCAAGAATATAATAGGGGCAAAAGAAGGAACATTTATTGTTTCCCCAAAACTATTAGAAAATTTTATGCTTGAAATTTCAAAAGATGAACTAGTTTATACAGGCGAAGAAATTAAGCCAAGATTTACATTAACATACAATGGCGTTGCACTTGTTGAAAAAACAGATTTTGATATTGAATATTACGATAATATTTCAGCAACAACCTCTGCTAGTTTTACTATTAAAGGAAAAAATAATTTTAATGGTTCGCTCTCATATGACTTTGAAATTAAGAAAGCAACACCAGTTATTCAACTTAAAAAAGATTTAGAAGTTCCATTCTTTGTTGGAGATAAACTTACCCCTGAAACAATTAAACCTTATTTAGATTTTTCAACAGACGGCATAATAGATTTTTCAACTATAAATAGTTTGAAACTTGGTACAAATACAATTACATATACTTTTATCCCAAATGACAACCTTAATTATGAAAGAATAAACGGGACATTAGAGCCTCGTGCTGTTTATAATCTTCAAGTTGTATTTGGAGTAGAAAATAATAGTAAAGATGTAATAGCAGGTGCAAATACTCAAATATCTGTACAAGTTAAAGTATTAATAAATGGAGAATCATTCGCTTTAGATAAATCTAGATATTCAATAGTTATTACTTTATTAGATAAAGGTATAGTTGTTAGCAACTTTACAAGTGCAGGAAATTATGAAATTAGAGTCCGCTTGAATAAAGAGTACGAAGAAGATTATTATTTCCAAACACCAAATAGTGTAAGATTTTACGCAAAAACAAAAACACTCTTTGTAGAGAATACTCCTTTCTTTGCTGTAAATGATGATTATTTTGAAGAAGGGGTAACTTTAGTAGTAGAAAGTTATATGATAAAGAGTGAAATGATAAACGCCTTGGGTCAAGCAAACTATGATAGTATACCAAATGTATCTAAGGTATATAAAGTTGTAGGATTCTTTAAAGACGGACAAAAATTAGAAGGCGAAGAATTAGAAAAATTAAAGAATGTAAAAATTTATTTTAAAGCATCAAATTACAATTATTTTGTATTATCAAATGATACTTTACAAACTGCGAATGGAGATAATGGAAACATACTACTAACAATAGATTCTTTAATAATAGAATCAATTCCTGAAAACAATAACATTATTATATTTATTGGAGTTGCACTTGGTATAATAGTTTTAATAATATTAATATTAATTATATTAAAACTTATAAAAAGTCGTAAACTTAAAAAAGCAAATCAAGGTACAGTAGATATGGAAAGATTAAACTCTATAGCAAATTCTGCGAGCATTGCAAGAAATAATACTCAAAATTCTATGCAAAATCCATATTCTAATTCTCAAAATATTCAGGGAGTAAATATTCCACCGCAAAATCAAATTAATCAAAACCCAAATACTACAATTAATAGCAATATAAATCCAAATGGTTTGCAACAAAATATAAACAACCCAAACATCAATAATACAAATGGGGTAGCAAATCAAGCAAATATT
>CAMRVD010000043.1 GCA_947054085.1 uncultured Clostridia bacterium
TTTAAGCATAAATAAAAAACCAAACAATTAAGTTTGGCAAAAATGATAATTTGTTGTTTAAATGCAGATTTAAATATAGTATGGATATTTATCTTTAAAACTTGCATTTAACTTATTTAAAGTGCCATCGGTACTTTCTAACTCTAATGTTTTAAGAGTGTTAGTATATAATTCTATAAGCTCTTTTCTGTCGATAAGCCTAATACTGTTTTCTTTTGCAAGTAATTCTGCTTGCGGAGTAAATGTGTTGTTGGTTATTACCCAAGCATCTGCTGCATTGTAATGAAGTTTAGCAGTTAAAATTTCTTGTACTGCCCTACTGCCTACAGGTTTAGAATATCTTTTAGCCTGAACAATGATTTTGTTATTATTTTTTGTGGTTAATATTAAATCTGCACCATAGTCGCGGCTTTTTTTTGTATTTTCCACTGTATAGTCATTATAAAAAAATAAAATTTTTAAGTAATCCTCAAACATATAACCATCCATAATATCAATGTCGGTTATATTTGTTTTGCTTAGCATTAGTTTACCATCTAACTCGGTTTGTTCCCACTTTTTTTTACGTTTATGCTTTTTTGCTATGCCAATAATACCCTCTATAATTAAAATTGGCGTTAAAACTATTAAAAGTAAAAAAAACAAAATTCTTTTAATAACTTTTAGAAAATCATTATTCATAAAATAAATTATACCCTTACAATAAAATTTTTGCAAATAAATACAAAATTATTTTACAAAGTTTATAATTATTGTTAGTATTAAGATAGTAATAAATCAATAAAGAGGTTTTTTTATGATAGTTGCAATAGACGGAACAACTGGTAGCGGAAAATCTACTATTAGTAAAAGATTGGCGTTAAAAGCAAATTTTGCTTATATTAGAACAGGAAGCTTTTATAGAGCAATTGCATATAAAATGCTAAATAACAAGATAAGTAAAGACAATATTGACCAAATACAACAAATGCTAAAAAATACAAATATAACAACAACTTTAAAAGATGGGAATTTAAACGTATATTTAGATGGAAAAGATGTAAGTAGCCTTATAAATAGTCCAGAAATATCTAATTACGTATCTAAAATTTCGCCTATTGCAATTATTAGAGAATTTGTACGCAAACTTCAAAAAAGCAGCACCAATCACCATAAAAACATTATCATGGAAGGCAGGGACATAGGCTCGGTAGTATTTCCTAATGCAGAAATAAAAATATATGTAGATTGCAACTTAAACACTCGAGCAAAACGCAGAGTGTTACAATATAAATCGTCTGGTAAAAATATTACTTTTGCAGAAGCAAAAAAAGCAATATCTGAGCGTGACAGGGATGATAAAAATCGACCTACTTCGCCGCTTATAAAATTGCCCGAAGCATATGTATTAGATACAACACATAAATCTATAGACCAATGTGTAGACGAACTATTGTGCATAGTGCAAAACTTTAAATAATTTTAATTAAATGGTATTGCATAAACCGATCTTAAACTATAAGTTATGTTTAAAAGTTAAATTATGTTTAAAGTTAAAAAAACCACCAGTAAAATTGGTGGTTTTTTATACGTAAAAATTTTCTATTCCTCGCCCGGTTGCTTTTTGTACTTAGCGTTGGTTTCTTCAAACTCCACTAACATTAAATCGCAATCTGAGCCATGTTTAGCAAAAATCAACTCTTTACAAGGTGAAATATTTATATGTGCGTTATAATCTTTGCCTAAAGGATGGTGCAAATTAGATTCAAAATCTATAAATGTACCATTTTTTATTATGTCACTAAACTGACTATTGTAGTTTTTATTAACAAAATAAATTCCGTCTTTATGACAATTATAGCAAACAGTATTTTTATCTAAAAAGAACTTTAATCTAAAGTTATAAGAAGAATTTCTTACAGCTCCGCCTACAAAATGATATGCATATTGATGCTCAGCAGTAGATGTATTTACCATAAAAAATGTATACTGTTCTTTATCCTTAGCATCAATACTGTTTTCTGCAAATTCAAAAACATTAATATTACGATTTTTTATAATTGGCAAAACAATATTTGTCCGTTTATAACTTTTAGTAACATATGTGCTGATACTATCTATTAATACTTTTCCTGTATTTTGATTTTGCACTCCACTTAAAAGATACATATTATCCAAATGTCTGGTAAAAATTTCTATATATTCTTCGTCATCTAAATTTTTCCCATTAACAAAAATACGAGGTAAAATAAGTTTTTCTAGTAGTTTCATGAATAACTCCTGTGTAAATTATTAATTTATACATCAACATTTTAGCAATCAATATAAGATTTGTCAATACACAATTTGTTTTTACCACCAAATAGAAAACTTACACCCACAATAATTTTGACGATAAATATTATTTTCCTTGCTTAAAACAATGCTACGCTTGTAGCCGTCTTTCTTTTTAAAATCGGAAACCAAATATTTTACATTGTACTTTTTTTCTAAATCTTGCCCAATTGCATTAATTACTTGTGCATTTTTATGTGGACTAACCGTTAAACTGGTTGCAAATATGTCGTAGCCAAGTTCTTTAGCTTTTTTAGCAGTAAAATCTAGTCTAAGTGCAAAACATACGCTGCAACGTTTGCCGCCCTCAGGCTCGGATTCTAAGCCATTGCACGCCGAAAAAAACTTATCGTCGTCGTAATCACAATCTAAATAATCTATATCTACATTTTTAGATTTTAAAATTTGTATATACTTTAGTTGTTCTTCTTTCCGCTTTAAGTATTCGTCTTTAGGATAAATATTGGGGTTATAATAAAGTACGGTAATTTTATAATCTGTGCTTAATCTTTCTATAGTTGCGGTGCTACAAGGTGCACAGCAAGTATGTAGTAACATTTTGTCCATTTTATACACCATTTACAAATTAAAGACTATATTGTTTAGCCTATAGTAAAATTTGTCTAAATTTGCTTCTTATTTAGATATTATGGGGTATTATGTCTGTCATAATATCCCATAAAACCGCAATAATTATGCGTTTTACACTTTAATAATACAAAGTGTTAGTAGTATGTGTTTTTACATTTTGTCTGGAATAATAAAGCCCAGTGTATATGCAGCCTGCTCTATTGCTTTTAAGCATAGATTACAAATAGCTAAATAACTTTGTTTTTTACCTAAGTTTTGCTCAGTTAAAATTTTATTATTGTTATAAAACCTACTAAAGTTTGCACAAAAATTATACAAGGAATTACACAAATAGTTAAGCGAATAGTCATTATAACAATCGTAGTAACTATCGTTTAATTTAGCTAAACTTAAAATAAGATCTCTTTCTTCTGCCGTACTTATATTAACGTTACTTGCAATTATATTAGCTTTATTAAGTAAACTTTTAATCCTTGTCCCAGTGTACTGAATATATGGTCCTGTTTTGCCCTCAAAACTTGCAAATTTATCTATATCAAAAATATAATCGCGGCTACAAGTACAGCTAAGGTCGCTATACTTTAATGCAGAAAGACCAATCTGCAGTGCTAAATCACCAGTTTCGGTTATACCATTTTCGGCTAATTTCTTTTTTGCACTATCGGTTATAAGGTTTATGATATCTTCTAATTTAATCGTATCACCGCTTCGAGTTTTAAAAGCTTTGCCATCTTTTCCATTAATTGTACCATAACTTATATGTGTTAGTTTGGTATTTTGCGGAATTATTTCTGCCATTTTTACCGCTCTAAACGCCAATGTAAAGTGCTGACTTTGACGATTATCTACAACATAAATAAACTCGTCTGGCTTAAATTTTTGATAACGCATATTAAGCGTTGCTATTTCGGTTGTATCGTAAATATCACCGCCATTAGCTTTTTGCAACATTAATGGTGGCATTGGATTAACAAGAAGTTCCTTTCCATTTTGGTCGAATTTACCGCTTGGCTGATTTTCGCCCGGCAAACTAACATCTACTATTAAAGCACCATTGCTAAGTTTTGCTAGCCCTTTTTGTTTAAAAATTTCGATGGTTGGTTTTACATAAGGCTGAGCGGTACTTTCGCCATTCCATAAATCGAAATTACAACCTAATGTTAAATAATTTTGCTTAATTCTTACTAGCGATACCTCTTTTATTTGTTTGTATATGCCAAAGTATGGTTCTTGATTAGATTGAACAAACAAAGTATAATCTTCTGCACGTTTTTTAAATTCCGGGTCTGTTTTTTTACGAAGACTTGCTTTTGGATAAGCCTTATTTAGCATCTCCAGAGTTATTTCTATCTTTTTATCAGACTTACCAAAGTAATAATCAAGTACGCCGTCATCTTCTAACTGAGCAATATTAAGCCCCATCTGCGTACCCCAGTCGCCAAGGTAAACATCGCTTATAACCTTGTCTCCTAAAAGTTTATGCAGACGGTTTATAGACTCCCCTATAATTGGCGAACGAAGATGACCAATATGAAGTTCTTTAGCAACATTTGCCCCACCATAATCCATAAAAATTGTTCTAGGATTATCTAATTTTTTTAATCCAACTATTGGACTATTTAAACAAAATTCTGCGTATTTATTAAGACACTCGTCTGTAAGCCTAAAATTTATATAAGCAGGAGCAGCAAAACTTACCTGATAATAATTATTACTAGGCAAATTCTCCATTATTTTTTGAGCTATAATATTGGGAGCAATCCTAGCCTGCTTAGCTAAAGTAAACGCAACGTTTGTTTGATAATCTGCTAGTTCTGGCTTGCCACTTACATTAACTTGTGCATTATCCGCACTTAGTCCACATTTTTTAAGTGAAACTACAAGGTCATCTAATATAATTTGTTTAAAATCCATAAGTATCCTCTACATATTTACTACTAATATAAAATAGCAAAAAAGTAGACTATTGTCTACCTTTTAAAGCTTTAGAGTTAATTTTTTGCATTTTTGATTTTTGATTTATACCTTTTAGTAGCTCTTAAACTATTTAGTATTGCAAGTACTGTAAGTCCAGTATCGGCAAACACCGCTAGCCACATATTAGCAAGTCCAAAACTTAATAACAGCATGGTTACTACCTTTATAGCAATAGAGCCAACTATGTTTTGATAAACAATATTCATTGTATTTTTGGCTATTTTTTTTGCGGGTACAAGCTTGCTCGGCTCGTCTGTCATAATAACCATATCGGCACTTTCTATTGCAATGTCACTACCAAGTCCGCCCATAGCTATACCAACATCAGCACTAGTAAGTGCTGGTGCATCATTTATGCCATCGCCTACAAAAGCCACGCATTTATGTTTGCTATTTAATTTGCTTAATTCTTTTATTTTTTCTACTTTTTGGGCAGGCTTTAAACCAGCATAAAAGCCGTTTAAACCTAAACTAGTACTGATAGTACTAGCAACTGCTATATTGTCACCAGTAAGCATTACAGTTTTCATTTTAGCAGCCTTTAAACCTTTAATAGCTTCTTTTGCATCTGGTTTTAGTGTATCAGCAAGGGTTATATAGCCTTGCAATTTACCAGCAACTAATAGGTAAACCTGTGTTTCGTTTTCGGCAGGTACTATTAAATCCAGTTCTCCATATTGCTTTATAAAATCTGCATTACCAATAACACATTCTTCCATAAAGATGCTCGCCGTAATTCCGCCACCTGCAACCTCCTTGTAGCCTTGTACCCATGCTGTATTTATAGTTTTACCGGTTTTTTGCGAGTAATATTCTACAACAGATTTAGCTATAGAATGGTTAGAAAAACTTTCGCAGTATGCAACAAGTTCTAGTATGTCATCGGCAGTTTTATCTTTAAGTGTGTGCACGCCAGTTACTTCAAATTGACCCGTTGTAAGCGTTCCTGTTTTATCAAAAACTATGGTATTAGCTTTTGCAAGTTTTTCTATATAGTTGCTACCTTTAACAAGTATTCCACTTTTTGCCATAGCACCAATGCCCGCAAAATAAGTAAGAGGAACACCAAGTACTAGTGCACATGGGCAACTTACTACTAAAAAGCCTAAGCCGCGATACGCCCATAGTTTAAATGCTTCTAAAGTGTATCCCCAAAAGGCTGGCATAACAAAAGCAAGAATTGCCGCAAGACCTGCAACTACCGGAGTATATATTCGGGCAAACCTACTAATAAACTTTTCGATATTTGCCTTGCTCGCACTAGCCTCTTGTACCATATCGATAATCTTACTTACTGTACAATTATTATTATCTGCTGTAACTTTGATAGTAACACTGCCATCTTCGGCAATATATCCACTACTAATACTGGCATCTACTCCTAAATATTGTGGTACGCTTTCGCCGGTAATAGCCGCGGTATTAAAGTTGGCACCGCCACTTATAATATTTCCGTCTAACGGAACTTTTTCGCCAGCATTTACTACAATAATATCGCCTACTTTTATTTGGTCAATTTTAGTTATTTGTATTGTTCCGTCCGAAAGTACTAAGCTAGCCTCCCCACATTTTAATAAACTAAGTGACGAAATATTTTTTTCGCTATTATGGCTAATTTTATGCTGAAACATTTCGCCTATTATATAGAATATAATAACTGCTACGCCTTCCATATATTCGCCGATAATAAACGCACCAATAGTAGCAAGAGTCATTAAAAAGTTTTCGTCCAGTACCTTGCCTTTAAATATGTTTGTAAATGCATTGTACAAAATAGGATACCCACAAAGCAAATATGCCGTTAAATATATACTAAAGTGCACCGACCACATTTTTAGCGTAAATTGCAATATTATTGCCGCAATCCACAAAGCAACAGAAACACCAAACAAAACATATTGAACTTTTTTTGCCGTATTGGCTTTTTGTTTGCCTTCTTTATTTTGGCTTCTTGGGTCTATTATGCAAATGGTTTTATCAAACTCGTGAATAGACGCTTCTACATCTTTAAGTGTTTGCTTATAATCTTTACTATCTATATCTAAGGTAACAATGCGGCTAACAAAATTTATCTCTGCACTATTAACCCCTTGAACCTTATTAATTTTGTCTTGAAGTGCGACTGCACAACCTGCACAATGTAAATGATCTAGTTTTAAAAATTTTTTCATATAATTCCCTTAATTTAACCTAAATTTTAAATACTTGAAAAACGTATGTAAACTTTAACAATATTGCATATTTTCGCTGGCGTGTTCTTTAGCTATATCTAGTAGTTTTGTAACATGTTCGTCTGCTAATGTATAATAAACTTTATTACCTTTTCTGGATGTTGTAACAAAATTGCTATCTCTAAGAATTTTTAGCTGATGACTAATTAAGCTCTGCGAAAAACCTAGCAAACTAACAAGTTCGCTTACGCATAAACTGCACTCCTGTAAGGTAAATAAAATATCTAGTTTAGTTGGATCACCTAATACCTTAAACATATTAGATGCCCTGCCGGTTACATATCTGCGTTTTTGGCAAACGCAATTTTCGTTACATTTACAAGTATTATTAGTTGGCATTAATCTGCCTCCTTAATTAAAATATACATTAGCATATGAACCGATGTTCATATTGCATTATATGCTTATTATATGAATAGTTGTTCATATTGTCAACTAAAATTTTGAAATTTTTTTATCTATTAAATTTTTAGATTAAACTAAAAATACTTGATAGCTAAACAGAAATTTGCTAAACTTAAGTAAATTTGGATATTAATTAAACTATTAATATAGAAGGAGGAATAATTTTTGCTTTTATTTTACATTAGACACGGGGACCCAATATATAATCCAGATTGTTTAACAGATTTGGGTAAAAAACAAGCTGATGCTCTTTCAAAAAGGCTGGCAATTTATGGACTAGATGAAATTTACGCTTCTACATCTAATCGTGCTATACAGACAGCAGAGCCTACCGCAAAATTATTAAATAAGCCAATTCATAAACTTGATTGGTGTAATGAGCACTTAGCATCACAATATTTTAAATGTACTGATGTAAATAGTAAAGATAAAACTTGGGTTTACCAGAATCAGCGAGCTAAAGAATTATTTGTATCAAAAGAAATTTACAAATTAGGTAATAGATGGTATAAACATAAATTTTTTGCTAGTGGAACATACGAAGAAGGAACAAAAATAATAAAAAAAGAGGCCTTTTCTTTTTTGGAGAAGCAAGGCTACAGGCGTAATGAGGTTGAAAATTTATACGATTTAGTTTTCCCAAATGAAAAACGCATTGCTCTTTTTGCACATGAAGGAATAGGTATGGTTTTTTTAAGTACTATTTTGGGCATACCCTATCCACTTTTTTGTACTCATAACCAACTTAGTCACAGTTCGATGACTGTAATTTATTTTCCTAATAAAAATAAGTCCATTCCACAAATATTGCAGCTTTCTAACGATTCGCATCTGTATAAAGAGCAAATGTCAACAAGATACAACGACTGGTTAGATATATAGTTATTCTATAATTAGAGTTTGTTTGGAAGATTTATACGTATTTGAAGATTGGTTCCAGGATTGAGACAAGGAAGCAATAAATAAAGCAAACATTATAAGATGTTTGCATAAGTCAAGCTATTGCTTGGCAGAATTTGTAAAATAAAAGCAAGCTAACTATGACTCTAGACCCACAGTCCTAGGCCAGACTC
>CAMRVD010000044.1 GCA_947054085.1 uncultured Clostridia bacterium
ACAAAATTAAAATTATTATAATATATTTATAGAAGATGATTTATAAAAATAGTTATAAAAATATAAAAATATTTGCAAAATAGTATACAAATTTTTTTAGGTATGATATATTAACAACATTAAATATTTTTGTTAAAATTAACTGCCTTACTAAGCAGTTTTAGGTAAGGAGATAGCCGTGTTACAACTAAAAAATATAACCAAAGTATATAAAATTGGTAAGCCAAAAGACAAGGATTATCAGGAAACGGTTGCATTAAACGGGGTTTCTATCGATTTTAGAAATAGCGAGTTTGTAAGTATTCTTGGGCCTAGTGGTTGCGGAAAAACCACCATGCTAAATATTATTGGCGGGCTAGACAAATACACAAGCGGAGACCTAATTATAGACGGCAAATCTACCAAGCAGTATCAGGACAAAGATTGGGACAATTATCGCAATAATTGCATTGGTTTTGTGTTTCAAAGCTATAACTTAATTCCGCATCAAACAATACTAGAAAACGTAGAACTTGCATTAACGTTAAGCGGTGTAAAAAAGGCGGAAAGACGCGAAAAGGCAAAGCTAGCCCTAGCAAAAGTTGGTTTAGGGGACAGAATTAATGCTAAACCAAATCAGCTATCGGGTGGGCAAATGCAAAGGGTAGCAATAGCAAGGGCACTTGTAAACGACCCCGAAATAATACTTGCCGACGAGCCAACCGGTGCACTAGATACAAAAACCAGTATACAAGTTATGGAGCTACTAAAAGAAGTGGCTAAAGAGCGTCTTGTAATTATGGTTACACATAACCCAGAACTAGCCGAAGAGTATTCCACTCGAATTATTAAAATGCTCGATGGCGAAAAGGCTGGCGACACTAACCCTGTACAAGAGGACGAGTTAAATAAATTACAAACCGAGTTAAAGCAAAAAGCCGAAGCCGCAGAAGTCGAAGAACAAAAATTAAAAACCTTAACAAAGTCCGAGCTTAAGGAATATAAAAAAAGCCACAAAGGCAAAAAACATACTAAGCGTATGAGCTTTTTTACTGCACTTAGTTTGTCTTTAAAAAACTTATTAACTAAAAAAACAAGGACTATGCTTGTAAGTTTTGCCGGAAGCATTGGCATTATTGGCATTGCACTTATATTGTCACTTTCTAGCGGTTTTCAAAACTATATAGACAGAGTGCAAAAGGACACACTTAGCACATACCCAATAACAATTAGTCGTACATCTACCGACTACACCAAAATGATGGAAACCATGATGGGCGACACCACCAAAGACAATATAGACACTAATAAAGTTTACAGTAACAATAGTTTATCTCAGATGTTTGGGATGCTTACAAGCGGGTCGACAACCAACGACCTTGTAAGCTTTAAAAAGTACCTAGACCGCGAAGATATTTCCGCTAAACTAAAAGACATTGCAACCATAAAGTATACCTACGATTTAGACTTAAACATTTTTTACAATGGGGCTGCTGTTGGTATAACTGACACCAGTAAACTTTTGCAAGTTAGTCCATTTAATATCATGAGCGAGATGATGAGCGTTAGTGGAATGTTTGGTAGCTTTTTGTCTGATATTTTTGAGGAGATGTTAGATAACCCTACACTTTTAAATAATCAGTACAACTTAGTTAAAGGTAAGTGGGCTAATGATAAAGTTTACTACGACGCGGAACTTGGACAAAATGTTGCAGAAATTGTAGTTGTATTAGACAAAAATAATGCTATAAGTGATTACGCACTTATGGCACTAGGATTAAGGGATAGAAGCGACATATCTAAACTACTTATGAATGCAAATGCAGACGACCTTTCTAGCAACTTTGATATGAGCATAGACGATTTATTAAATTTAAGCTATAGTTTGGTATTAAATCCTAATATGTATGTAAAAAACGATGTTACAGGACTATATAATTACCAAAGTATCGACCTAAACGCAAATAGTGCAACTTCCGCATATTACAGCGTTAATGTTGCAGATAAAGAGTATGTTAAAGCAAATACATCGGTAACATTAAAAGTTGTAGGAGTTATAAAACCAAATCCAGACGCCAGTGCAACAAGCATTACGGGTGCTATTGGATACACAAAAGGACTAACAGATTTTTGTTTAAATAAACTTGCAGAACTTGCAAAAACCGAGGGTAATGCACTTTATGATCAGTTGCATAATTCGCAGTCGAGCGTAATTACAGGCAAGCTTTTTGCAAAAACAGCAATGGAACTTTTCGAGCTTTATGCACCTAGCATATCCGATCCAAATTTAGCCGAAGATAAACGAACTGCACTAACCGAGTTTGGTAAGGCTTTACAACAAATCGGAGCAGCGGGAACTAATTTACAATCAGCTTTTAACGAGCCCAACACAAAGCCAGACGAACTATATAAAAAATTAATTACAAACCCTGCTGGCTGGCAAAGTGATAGCACCAAGGCGGCGGCGGTATTGACCTATAAAACTGCTGTGGATAATTTTCAGGCAAAAAGCGATAATTTAACCGATGCCTACAAAGAGGAAATGGACATTGTTAGCCGTGATGACACTTTAAAAACGCTTGGCAATGTAGATAAAGCAAACCCAGCTAGCATTAGTTTTTATGCCGTAAACTTTGAAGCAAAAAATGGCATAGAGTCCATTATTAAAGATTATAATAATATGGTTTTGGCAGATGAAAGTTTGGGAAATCAAGAAGAAAGAGAAAAGTTTGTAATTAGTTATACCGACTATGTTGGGTTAATGATGAATAGTATTTCTGTAATAATTAACGCAATAACTTATGTACTAATTGCGTTTGTAAGTATTTCTCTTATAGTTAGCAGCATTATGATAGGAATAATTACATATATATCGGTACTAGAGCGTACTAAAGAAATTGGCGTACTAAGAAGTGTCGGAGCATCAAAACGAGATATTAAACGCGTGTTTACAGCCGAAAGTTTAATTATCGGGTTTACTGCAGGTATGCTCGGCATTGTTATAACTTTAATTTTAACAATTCCGGTAAACATTGTTATAAATAGTTTAGCCGGTATTGCTCATGTAGCATCTCTACCTTGGGTTGGTGCATTAATATTAGTTGCTATTAGTATGCTACTTACGTTTATTGCTGGGCTTCTTCCTGCAAACATAGCAAGTAAAAAAGATCCGGTAGTGGCACTTCGCACCGAATAACCATAGGGCGAAATTTAGTGAATAACTATGTTACTAAAATCCCAAACATTCATTTACAACACAGTAAACTACAATGTGGGATTTTGTCCTCTAGTCTTGTACTAATTTTTGCTGTGTGGAAAGTTATCAAATCGTAAATGCGTCTGATACTTGCCTTTAGCAAATAGTCTTTCGGCAAACAAACTCAATACTTTAACCACTTTACTACTAAAGTGGTTTTTTTATTTATATATTAAATTTTAAGTTATTTTAAATTTTTATTTAGTAACAATAGAAAATTTTATTAGCAGTTTTTAGCAAAGGTTAGACGGCATTAGAAAATTCAATCGTTATACTTTTAAATAGGAGGTGTCAAAAGTAGTCGAACAAAAATAACTAAAAGTATATTTAAGGTTTAAAACAATAAATTTTAAGGAGGATCAATGGAAAACAGTACAATTATTAATCAAATTTTACAATATCAAATAACTGAACCTATAAAACCAAGTAACTTTAAAGACCGCAAACGCGTTTCGGCATCTGCAAAAAAACACAAGCTGACAATACAAGAACAGTCACCAAGCGAGATTATAGCTGATATAGAATATATTGGAGGCGTTGACGATGCAGGAACTGCCATTAATGCTAATGTTATGAATAATATAGAATCTTCGGTTATACTAAGCCATCAAGCGGCAAATTTGGCCATTCAAGGTACAAAAATAGCATTGGAAAAAGCCGATACGGCCGATCAAGCATCTAATTTAGCTAAACAGCAGTCTAAAGATGCTAAAGAAAAAGCCGAACTGGCTGTATCTTATGGCGAACTAGCTAAACAGACTGCAGAAAGTGCACTGGAGCAAGTCGCACAAAAACAAGGATCGATAGTTATCAGCAATAATGTAATATTGCCAGAATTTAATGCTGATACAAAAGTTGACTCGGTATTTTTAGATAGACCTAATAAAGTTTTGTCAACTAATAGTAGCGGTAAGGTTGAAGCTAGTGAATATATACCAATAGGTAATATTAAATGCTATCAGGAATATGACACTTTAACAAATGAACCAATGCTTACTTTTGAATTTTTGGAGGTATAAACAAATATGAAATTGTCTTTTAAAGCTAAAGATAGGCAAAGTATAGACTTTGCCGAGCAAGAACTTACAAAATCACTAAGTTCGCAATATGGCGAAGTAGTTCATACTAATAATATGCCTATTGGGCTACCAATTGGTTCTATTATAGTTTCAGCAGTACCATTAACTAATGCTGGTGTACATTTATTAGATGGTAGCACAGTAAGTGCCAATGGTATATTCTCGGAATTTTCAGAGTTTATAAGGTCGGTTTACCCAAATGGTGACTATACAACAGAGCAATACGACAACGATATTTCTAGATTTGGTCAGTGTGGTCACTTTGTTATAAATCAAGACACAATTAAATTGCCTACAATTACCGAATTTATTGCAAGCAGTAATGGTAACGGTTTAATAGGACTGGCAGAACTAGACTCGTTTAAATCACATACTCACGAATATGGTGTTGGTACACAAGGATATGCGGGACTTGCTACGATTGGTGCAGGTAACACTAATGATTTGCAAGCATTTAATGTTAATAATAAAATACAAACTCAGTCGAGCGGCAGCGAAAAAACTCAGCCTAAAAATATTAGATATCCATACTATATAGTTTTGGCTAATCATGTAAAAAACAGTGCGGGTTTAAATATAGATAAAATTTCTACCGATTTACAAGATAAACTATCTAAAACAGAAGTTCCGCGTTATATTACCGAAAAGTGGGTGGCTTCGGATGGGCTAAGCTGGTACACAAAATATAATGATGGTTGGAAGGAATGCGGAGTAACAAAGATTGATATTAACACAGATGGCGACGGTCGAAATATAGTTTTGCCTGTTGAATTTAGCAATACTAATTACACTTCGGTAGTATCTACATCTACAACATTATCTCAATACACAAAAGCAACAGGTAATATGGAGTTATGGTTTTTTAACACAGGCATTTTTAGTAAAACAAAAACAAGTGTCTTTGTTGTATCAGTTATAAAATATGAAGCTAGCACTTTTCCGCCATGCTGTATATATTGCTGTGGTTATTAATTTAGGAGGATAAATATGAAAAAACTTTTAAACAAAACCATTTCGGACGAGCAATTTGACTACTTAATGTGTCAGCAATCAGAGGGTAAACAATTGATTATAAAAAATGAAGAAGTTGTAGCAGAAGAGTTTGTACCTTCTCCTAAACAAACCCTTTTAAACAGACTTTCTCAACTTAAAATGTGGTTTAGTTGGTATGATAATCAGGTATGTCAATATCAACGAAGTGTCCGTCAAGGAGTAGATTTTGATAAAGATATTTTAGAATTAGATAATAAAGCAAGCGAGTACCAATCGGAGATTTCAAGCATAAACCAGCAACTTAAACAATTATAAAGTTTATAAGATAGTTATTTTTAGGAGGCTAAATGGAAGAACTTTTAGTATACATAAAAAATTTTTCGTTAGAGAGTATAATAATTGGGCTATTAGTATTTGGATTAACGTTTGTAATTAAATTACCTATTAAAAAATTAACAAAAAATTTAGAAGAAAATAAACGCAAAGCTATAAACACTATTATTATAGCTATTCCTATAAGCTTAGCTATAGTTATTAATATTTTATATTTTGGTCTATGTAAAAATATATGGTTTACTAAACTAATCTTAGATGCAACACTTAGTAGTTATGCAATGTCTATAATATTGTACACTATATACGAAAGGTTGGTTGCAATTTTTAAAAGCATTATTAATAAATCCAAGAACAATGATGATATGCCATTAGATAAGGTAAACGACGTGTCGCAAAATGACAATAATAATTTTACAGAGGCTATAAAAACTACTGCCGACGAGTTTGTTAAAGATCAATCGACTATAAAAGAGATTAAACAAGAACTTGAAAGATTAATAAATTTAAAACAAAAAATAGTTAGTTGTTTTGGCAGTAATAGTAGTATAGACACAAAAACTATAGATACAAAAATCGATAATCTAACAGCACAAAAAACTGAGTTAGAAAACAAATCAGAAGAAAAGCTTACTAATTTTAGCACATAGCAAAGTAATAAATGTCCAATGATAAAATTAATAAAAGTATAAATTATGGAATCAAATATTATAGAAGGATTTAATTTAGACGAAACCTTTCAGCCGATAGATTTTATGGATGAAGAACGCGAGGAGGGATCGGCTAAAAAGCATAAAATTACAATTATAAATCAGACACCCAATCAAATTTTGGCAGACATCGAATACGTTGGTGAGATTTTAGCAAATGGAACGCCAATTAATGCCGAAGTTATGACAAAGTTTCAAGATACAATTGTAAAAAATGAGCAAAAATCAAACACGGCTATTCGGAATGCTCATAGTGCAGAAATTGTATCAAATTATGCAAATTTAACCAGCAAAGAAGCTACCGATATTGCAAACGAGGCAAACGAAATTGCCTTAAATGCCATCGAAAAAGCCGAAAACGCAGAAGAGTTTGCAACTCAAGCACTGGAAAAGGTAACTTTAAAACAAGATAGCAAAATTTATGTTAATCAAAATTTGGTAGAGAGTTTTGATGCAGATAGTAAATTAGATGCAAATTTAACTGTGCAAAATGCAAACAAAATGTTAGCTACTGATCAAAGTGGAAACATTTATGCAACAAGCGTGGTAACTATCGGTGCTATAAATTGCTATAGTCAGCAAAGTGCAGATGGTGAGTATAGCTTGATTGTACAATTTCCGGATAATGTTATTTAAAGGAGGAAGCTATGGATTTTAAAATATCAAATAAATCAAATGCAATAGAGTTTTCATTATCTGCGGATAAGAATATTTTGGTTAAAGGCGAACCCGTATGCACTTTGCCAGTTGGAACAATCTTAGAGTTTATCGAAGACATTAGTCCAGCAAAAATTTATGGTGGAACTTGGCTTCGGTTTGGCGAAGGAAGGGTAACTGTTGGTTATCAAGAGGGGGATGAAAGCTTTGGTACGTGTGGTGCAACTGACGGAGAAAAAGAACATACTTTAACCACCGAAGAAATGCCTAGACATAGACATGCAGGTGAAACTAGTGGTGCTGCATTCGTTAATGCTTTAGAAACGGGAACGCCTGTATATTATCTAACTGATGGATATCAAGATGTTGCTACTACCTTTAGCGGAGAGGATCAACCACACAATAACATGCCACCATACATAGTGGTATATAGGTGGGTAAGGACGGCTTAAGGAGGTATAAATAATGATAATATATGATCAAATAAAAACTCGAGTACTCGAAAATCCAGATTTACAGATGGGGCGGTTAGTACCAGACAAACTGTTAGTTAGAGTTGTTCCAGAGCAAAAGGAAGTTAAGGAAACTTTTCATTATAAGGTGGTAAAAGAATACGCAAATGGTGGACGTGAGGTTCAAAAAGTTATTGATAACCCTTATGTACCAAATGTAAAAGAGCATGCAGAGTATAAAGATATTATGGTTTTTGTGCCGTATACTGCAGAGGAAATTTTACAAAATAAAAAGACGGAATTAAGGCAATGGCGACAACAATGTTTTGAAATTATAGACCGAGCAACATGGTTTGCTTCGCTTACCGAGCAAGAAAAGTTACAGGTAATAAATTTTAGAAAGCAATTACTCGATATTACTATTACCTTAACCAAACCGGTGGTGCCTAATTGCGTACAAGTTAGTAAATTATAAATTTAATAAATATGCTAAAAAAAGAAGTACATAAGTTGTACTTCTTTTTTAGCAAATTTAGCAAAAGATTATAAAATTTTAATAAAAAACCAAGCTGAGTGCTTGGTAATTAAAAAATCGCACAATTTTTATAACAAAATATATGCAGAAAGTTCGGCTATTATATAAAACACAGCTTTTGGGGTTACATGCAAAAATTCTAACAGTAGTAACCCAAATAAAATTATTATTACAAAGGAGGTAAGATTTGTTTTTTTGATATGTTTTTTAGCCTAAATTTATATTAACACACAATGTTTTTACGCAATACCATATAAATAAAATATTTTATAGATAAATTTATAAAAAAAGTGCAATTTGTCGAAACCTTAAATGGTTTGATACGGTTATAAATAAAAAAGCAACCATTAAGGTTGCAAAAAAGTGTTAAATTAATTTGTTATAGATTTTCGTTACTAAACAAAAGTTAAAGTTTTATATTTCACCTCCTATAATTTAAAAATAAGTTTGTAAACGATAAGATTGTATAATATTGTTTATGCTTGCGATAATGCAAGAGAATATGATTGTTTACAATTTACA
>CAMRVD010000045.1 GCA_947054085.1 uncultured Clostridia bacterium
CCAGTTAGTGTAAATATTTTCTAGAACTTCTTTTAAAGTTATTTTTTGTACATCCACTTTACTAATTAAATCTATTTCTTCTATTACAATATTGTTAGAATCTAGCACTAAAACTGTACCAATTTTATCACCTTTATTAATTGGTGCTTTAATTTCGGCAGCAACTATATGTGTACTAAATGTTTTATTTTCGCCTTTTTTAATAAATGCAACATAATCTTCTTTTGCGTATGCCTCTATTTGTTTATTTTTTGCCCCTCGAACATTTATTTCTGCAAGAGGTATATTATTATCTACTATAGGTTTATAAGTAAAATTTGCAAATCCATAGTTAAACATATCTTTAGTTAAATTAAATCTCTCTTTACTATCCTGAGCACCTATAACTACAGAAATCAACCTTAAGCCACCTCTTGTTGCTGATGCAGTTAAACAATATTTAGCTTCTTCTGTATGACCAGTTTTACCGCTATCACAACCTTCGTAGGTTTTAATTAATCTGTTAGTATTAACTAAGCCCGTCTTTCTTCCACTTGGGTGAATAAAATCTTCCATCCAAATTTTAGAAAACTTTATGTAGGTTGGATTATCACAAACTGTTTGATAAATTTTTGCTATATCTTTAGCAGAAGAATAATGACTTTCTGATGGTAGCCCTGTACTATTAACAAAATTTGTATTACTTAAATTTAAGTCATCTACAAGTTTATTCATTTTTTTTGCAAATAATTGCTCACTACCACTAATATGTTCCGCCATAGCAACGCAACTATCATTTGCAGATACCATTACAATGGTTTTTATAAGGTCAGACACTTTATAACTAGAACCTGCATCTAAAAATGCCGATGATCCTTCGGTATCTGCTGCAGTTTGACTAACCGAAATACTATCTTCTAAATTTAGTCTGCCAGCATTAATTTCGCTAAATATTACCGAAAGCGTTGCAAGTTTTGTCATACTTGCAATTGGTAATTTTTGATCGCCATTTTGATTTATTATTTCTGTTCCTGTTTTAGCGTCTATTAAATAAGCAGACTTTGCATTAATTTTTAAATCTAATTCTTGTGCATTAGCTTGTTTTCCACAATTAGGACAAAAGCATAGTGATATTACACCTAGCGATGCTATAATTGCGTTTTTTATATTAAATTTAAACATAAAATATTCTCCTTGCTGTTATTTTTTGCAAATTAATGAAATTTTATGTGTAAATTTTAAATATTTAATATATTACAATAAAAATTGCTTTTATTATTAATGGCAAAATTAATCCTAAAACAATATTAACAACTAAAAATACTCCTAATAACAAACACAACTTTATATTAAATTGTGATTGCTTAAAACTATCTATAAAATTTTGCTTATATTTATACTGCATTTTTGCCCTGCTATAAAATACCGATATAAACATAATAAATAAAGTAAACAAAACCAAATTTGCAGGTACTAACAAAAATATGCAATTAAATATACCAGACAAGCCATATAAGCTAACAATAGAACCTATTGTTAGTGTGCAAAGTGCACTTTGGTATGCCATATATGCAAAAGCTAAAAAACAACTAAAGAAATGCAAACAACAAACAAATAATATCAGTATTGCAAGCAGCCCTAAAAATAATCTTTTATAAAATAACGAAAAACTATTAGCCGATCCTGTTATATATCCAAACAAAGTTTGATTGTTTGTACTAAGTAACCCTAAATAACTTTTTTCGCCACAAATAAGAATAACGCCTACTATTATTCCGATAATTAAACATATAGCAGACATTATAAAAACAAATGTATTGGATCTAATGTGATCCAAGACAATATATTTATAATGATAAAAATTTCTCTGCTTTGTCACATTATATTATATTCGGTAATATGTCATAATTTGACAAATATTTTTATTGTAAAAATTAAAATTAATACTATTTGTTAATTAAAAACATTAGAAATATCAATTACTAATCGCTTGATAGCATCCACTCAGCATATATTCCGTAGCCTTTTGTTGGATCTGATACAAAAACATGTGTAACTGCACCAACTAACATTCCGTTTTGTACAATTGGGCTGCCACTCATACCTTGAACTATCCCACCAGTTTTGCTTATTAATTCTGGATCGGTAATTCTAATTACCATGCTTTTATTTGATATTTTAGACTGCCTACTTGCTTTTATAATTTCTATAGAATATTCCTTAACTTCTGTTCCATCTATGGTGCAAAATATACTAGCTTTACCGGTTTTTACCTGACTTCTACTTGCAACTTTTAGTTTTGTTGGTAGCAGTTTTATAAGTTCATCATCAGCTTCGCCAAAAACGCCATTTTCGGTATTTTTATTTAATGTGCCAATTTGCGTACCAGTTTTTAAAAACATTCCTTTAAGTTCGCCAGCAGTTCCTTTTTTGCTAGGAGTAACACCTATAATATTGCATTTATATGCGTTTCCACTATTAACTGGTAAGCTGACGCCCGTATCTATATCACAAACAGAATGACCAAGAGCTCCAAATCTTTTGTTATCTTCGCGAACATATGTTAATGTTCCAACCCCTGCAGAATTATCTCGTACCCACAAGCCTAGTTTATAATTACCAGTGATAATATCCTTTGCAGGTTGTATTTTTGCGTATCTTATACCATTACCATTAGAAATTTCTAACTGAACAGGAGCAGGAGATATTTGCTGTTTTTGCAACTCGTCGGCTATAACATCTACACTGGTAATAGCTATACCATCTATTTTAGTAACAATATCACCATTATTTATTTGTCCTTCTACTATAGTAGAAACCACTCCTTCTTCTGTATGCACTTCGCCAACCGCAATAACTATTACGCCGTTACACTGAAGTGTAAAACCCAATGCAACACCACCTAAATATACTGTTGGCATATTGTTTTCTTGCTCTTTTTTTCCACCAAATAAATTAGAAAAGAAATCCTTTATGCCACAATTTAAACTATTAGCACTACTAAGTGTATAATTATTAGCCTTTACATAGCCACTACCACCAAAAAATCCTGCTAATATAATAATAACAGCACAAATAATATAATTTAGTTTTTTTAAGCATGCTAATTTATTCACAAAAAAAACTACTCCGTAATAAGTAGTTTTTATTATTTATATAAAAAGTATGTATATTAGTTTAAAGTTTTTAAAAATTCTGCCGCATTATCCATCATAAATTGTGCATGTTTTAACGAATGCTGAGAAGTTGAACCCCCTATTAGTCTTGAAATTTCGTTAATTCGATCGTTATATGATAATTGCGTAATTTGTGTTATTGTTTTATTATCTAAAGTTTTTTTAGATATATAGTATTGGTAATTAGCATAACTTGCAACTTGTGGCAAATGCGATACACATATTACCTGACGACTTTTACCTATAGTTAGTAATTTTTTAGCAAGCATTTCTCCAGAGTTTCCACTTACACCCGTATCTATTTCGTCAAATATCATGGTGTCAATATTTTCCACATCAGCAGTTATGTTTTTTACTGCTAACATAAATCTACTCATTTCGCCGCCGCTTATAATTTTATTAAGAGGTTTTGGTGGTTGTCCTGCATTGGCAGAAAACATGTATTCTACCTGATCCAAGCCCATTATAGTAGCATCATCTATATCTTTTTGAGTAAATTGTACCGTAAATGTAGTATTATTCATGGCAAGATCGGATAATTCCTTACCTATTTTTTGTTGCAATATATTAGCAGAAGCTTTTCTTTTGTCCGAAAGCTCTTGCCCTATTTTAGTAAGTTCCTTTGTAAGCATTTGTTTTTGAGTTTTTAACTTTTGTATATATTCCTCGGCATTTTTTAAACGTTCGCTTTCATCGCTAATCTTTTTTAGATAATTATTTATTTCTTCTATATTCTTTCCATACTTCTTTTTAAAACTACTAAGTAAATCTAGCCGTGCCTCGTTAAGCATAGCTTCCTCCTGATTAAAATCCAGATTATCGTAGTTTTCTTTTATACAATCAACTACATCTAAGGCATCAATCTTTAAGCTATCAATACGATTATATAGTTCCTCAAATTGGCTAGAATAGTTTTTAATAGTAGATATTAAACTAAGCAATTTTGCAAAAGTTTCGGCAATAGAACCGCCGCCATTTAAACCATTTTCTGCCAAACTTACACTATTATTAAGTGCAGACGAAATTTTTTCTATATTTAAAACCTTTTGCCTATATTCTTTTAGTTGCTCCTCTTCGCCTTGTTTAAAATTTGCCTCTGTTATTTCGTTTATTTGATAATCGTATAAATCTAATAATCTATTGCGTTCGTTATCATCTTCGGTAAAGCTATAAAGCTGTTTATTTATATCTTGTAAAGTTACAAACTTATCTGCAAATTTATTTTTAACTTGCAACAACTCTTGTCCGCCTAAATTATCTATTATTTCCAGCTGATTATTATTGTCTAAAATGGACTGATGCTCAAATTGCCCATGCAAGTCCATTAAAGGAGACGTTAATTTTTTGAGCATAGATAAAGTAAAAACCTTGCCATTAACCCTGCATTCATTTTTGCCATCCTTGCTTAGTTTACGACTTACCACTATTGTATTTTCGCGGGGCAAACCTAAAGATTCCATCAAATCCAAAATATGGTTATTATTAGTAAAAAATACAGCTTCTATGTAAGCAAAATCTTTGTCGTAACTAATTAGTGTTCTATCTGCTTTATCGCCAAGAAGTAGAGAAATAGAGTCTATTACTAAACTCTTACCAGCACCAGTTTCGCCAGTTAATACATTTAAACCATTATTTAAATTTATGGTTACATCACTAATTAATGCAATATTTTGTATGCTAATACTATTTAGCATAGCCCTCCTCCTTACCTAGTCTACAGATAGTGGTTTTAAATTTTCTAATTCGCCTTTAAAAACTAAAATCTTACCTTCGGTTTCTTTAATTTTATCTAAGCAAATTTTACTTAAAGTAATTGCTTGTTCAAAAAGTTTAACCGCTTCTTCCAGCCCTATATCCATATTGGATAATTTTTCTTGAATTTCTAATAACTTGTTATAAGCTTGTTCGTACGTCATACCTTACTCCTTATTCTTTACTATTGCTGTTATTTTACCATCACTTAACATAAGATTAATATTATCCCCGATTTCTAATTGATCTGTGCTTGTAATTTTTTTACTGTCCTTTGAAATTAATGCATAGCCAGATTTTAATATTGTTAATGGATTAGATTTTTCTATTATTGATGTTGTTTTAGCTAATTGCTGTTTTTTTACCTCTACTAACGAATAAATAGTTGTTAAGACATTTTGTGATGTAGCTTTTAATTTCAATGCACTATTATTACATAAATTTTTTAATGTACAAGCATTATTTTTATAGATGTCTAAAATATTTTGCGATTTAGTTTTTACAAAGTTTTGAGCTTGACCTATAATACAATTTATTGTGCTAGATAACTCTGTTTTTGTATTTTTATAATCGTAAAAAGCAATTTCTGCAGCAACACTAGGAGTTGGAGCACGCATATCAGAAACAAAATCACTAATAGAAAAATCGGTTTCGTGCCCAACAGCGGATATTATAGGTTTACTAGATGCAAATATAGCTCTAGCTAAGGTTTCGGTATTAAATGGAGCAAGATCCTCGAATGATCCGCCTCCACGAGCAATTATTACTACATCTACATCGGTATTTTCAAAATAATTTATGCCACTAATAATATCTTGTTCTGCACCTAGTCCTTGAACTTTAGACGGATATACCAGTATGTCTGTAAACCTATTTTTCTTTTTAGCTACATGAACAATATCCCTAATTACTGCACCTGTTTCGCTAGTTATTACTCCAACTTTATTTGCATATTTGGGTAATTGCTTTTTAAAGCGTTGGTCGAACAAGCCCTCGTCTTCTAACCTTGCTTTTAGCTCTATATATTTTTTATACAGTTCACCCAGACCATAAGGTTCGATTGTGTTTGCAATATAGCTAAGTTTTCCGCTTTTTACATAGTAATTGAGTTTTCCTGTTAATAGAACCATATCGCCATTTTTTATTTCTAGGTTGTATGCTCCAAATTTTATACAGGATATTTGTGCACCTTGTTCTTTAATATCAAAATAAGCATTACCTGCAGAAACTTTAAAGTTAGACACCTCTCCATAAACAGAGATAGTCTGTAAAAATTCTTCTGCATCGATAATGCGTTTAATTAATGTATTTAGTTGTGTTACATTAAGTTTAATTGTTTCCATTATTTACAACTTTAGATAAAATTCCGTTGATAAATTCGTGACTTTTTTCGGTAGAATATTTTTTGGCTAAGTTTAAAGCTTCGTTAATGCTAACAGCAAAAGGAATATCTGGCATATAATTTATTTCGTACATACTAACAAGCAGTATTGCTTTGTCTACTTTATATATACGATCTATTTTGTATCCTACAGATAACTCTTGTAATTTTGCTATAAGGTTGTCATAATTTTTTACTATACCAAAATAAACATCATCTACATACTGCTTTTCGGTAGTTAAATTATATTCGCTTGCCAAATCTTCTATTGTTTGAGTATTTATTTCTTGCAAAAACAGATATTCAAATATAAGTTTAAAAGTTACTTCTCTAGCGTCTGTTCGTTTATTCATATTTGCTCCAATTATTTTTTTAAGATTGTTTGATATATAAAAATTATAAAATTCGTTGGTTATCGTCTTCTACAGATTGACCACTAAAACCACTACTAAGATCTTTTGGTCGAATTTTCGGTTTTACAAACTGACCATTAAACCCCTCCCCAAAAATATCTTTATGATGTTGAGGGTTTATATTTTGCCCTTTAAAGCCCGGGGTAATTGTTGAAGATGATTTAGAATTAGTTGAATCAGCAACTTTTATATATTCGTCAGTAGCTTTTTTTATTGGCTGATTGCTAATTTGTCCTGTTTTTTTAGAATAATCTGCCATGCCAGCAGCATTTTTAGTAGCATCAGAAGTAACTTTAAAAATTGCATCTACTATAGGATTATTTTTTGGTTCATCTTTTTTGTTTGCTTCTAATTTAACTTTTTCTACTTTTATAGTCGAACCAAACGCAGCTTTTTCTGCCTTTGGTAATTGGCGTATTGATTTTGCATAACTAACTGGTTCAGATTTTTTGCTAGGTGTTGAACTTTTAGCTGCAGGTTTTACAACATTTGCCTGTTTTAAATCTGGTTTAGATTTTTCTTCTTCCTTTAAAGTTGGTAGAATATGTTTATCGCCTATTATTTGCTTTTCTCGAGGAAAATATATAAGTGGCGAAGTTGATTTATCTAATTTTATTAAACTATTTACTCTATTTTTTATTCTTAGTATTCTTGGTACTTCTATACCAGATTGAGTAAATTTAGGATTTATGCCTAATACTTCGTATATGGTTAATTTTCGATTACCATTTTCATCGTATACAGGAGTAATGCCCAATAATTCGAAAATGTCTTTAAGTGAACCATCGGGTTTATATTGTGGAGAAATTCCCAAAATAGCATAGACATCTAAAAGTGTGTTTATAGTTTTTTGTTTTTGTTCCTCTCGCTCTTTTTCTTGTAAGAGTTTTTTTAATAGTTGCTTATATTTTAAAAAATTATAAATTTGAATAGCGATTATAAATACCGACATTATAACTATAATCGCAATGCTAATAGCACTATTTACAATAAGCCCCACTGCTAACATTGCACACGTAAGTACAATAGTTAAAATATTTAAAAAAATATTCACATTTATTTTTTTATTTTTCATAATTGTAAATTAGCCTTTTACTTAGGCTCCTTATTTTTGATTTTTACTAACTAATTTATAAACATTGATAATATTAAAACAGCATAAAACACAAATACCAATGCAAATTAAAACTGCAGCCAATGTTTTTATTTGTGCACTTTTTATTGATGTTAATAAGCACACAACCAACCCTACCGTTAAAACAATTAAACACACTAAATTAATAATAGCATTATTTAATTTCATACTAAAGCACCTCTTCCTCGTCGGTAAACACCACACCTGTGCAGTGAACATTTACTTCGGTCGCTTTAAAATCCGTCATGCTTTCTATACTGCTTTTGATATTTTCTTGCACACGGTACGCTACATCTCTTACCGAATAGCCAAACTTAACCTTTACAAAAACATCTACATGTACGCTTGAATCAACAAATTCGGTTATTACTCCTTTATGATAATGCTTGTTAAGTAAACGTTTTGCAATAGGTACGGAATTACGACAAATACCTGCTATTCCGCTAATTTCTTGAGTAGCCAGAGTTACTATACTTAATACAACATTGTCTTTATAACTAACCTCGCCCTCTGCTGCGGTTTCGATATTTTTAGCCATACATAGTTCTCCTATTATAAATTCTCGCTTTTAGTATATCATGGCTAACTAAAAATCGCAATTATTTTTATT
>CAMRVD010000046.1 GCA_947054085.1 uncultured Clostridia bacterium
AATATATAAATTTTAAAAAAAATATTTATAAACAAACTTTAATTTAAAAAAAGATTTGTAGCAAACTATATACCACAAAAAATTTAATAATTTAATATATAAAACAAAGGTTATAAAATAAATTGATAATGAAAGATACAATTGTAATAGGTATGAGCGGAGGGGTAGATTCGTCTGTTGTGGCACTGCTACTAAAACAGCAGGGTTATGATCTTATTGGCGTTTACATGAACAATTGGGAGGAGTCTGATCCTAATGGTGCTTGTACTTCTGCTGACGACTGGGCAGATGTTAAACGTGTTGCAGGAATGTTAGATATTCCGTACTATTCGGTAAACTACGCAAAAGAATACATGACCAATGTTTTTACTGAGTTTTTGGCCGAATACAAGGCTGGTAGAACACCTAATCCAGATGTACTTTGCAACCGCGAAATTAAGTTTGGGCCATTTTTAAAAAAAGCACAGATGCTTGGGGCTACAAAAGTTGCAACTGGTCACTACGCTAATATAGAAGAAGATAATGGTTTATTTTATTTAAAAAAAGCATTAGATCAAAATAAGGACCAAACATATTTTTTAAATCAGCTTAATCAGTATCAACTTTCTTTTGCAATGTTTCCACTAGGCAATATGTTAAAGCCAGAGATTAGAAAGATTGCCGAAGAAAACAATCTTGCTACCGCCACAAAAAAAGATAGCACGGGCATATGTTTTATTGGAGAACGCAATTTTAAACAGTTTTTGCAAAACTATCTGCCGGCTAAAAAGGGTAATATTGTAGATAAACGCACCGGCAATATTGTTGGCACTCACGATGGACTTATGTATTATACACTTGGTCAGCGTAAAGGGCTTGGTATTGGCGGCGGGCACGGACAAACAGGTCAAAGTTGGTTTGTGGTAGAAAAAGACATAAAAAATAATATACTTTATGTAACCGAAGGTGAGGGGGAAGAACTACTTAGCAGTAGCCTTAAAAGTGGCAAATTTAATTGGATACCAAAAAAACCAACACTTACCGAATTTGATTGTTATGCAAAATTTAGGTATCGCCAACCCGACCAAAAGGTACATGTTATAGTAAACGCCGACGATACTATTACTTGCACTTTTTACCAAAAACAGAGGGCGGTAACCCCCGGGCAATATGTGGTACTGTACGGCAGCAAAAACGGTGAGTGTCAAGACCAATTGGACGCTCAGTATTGTTTAGGCGGAGCAGTTATAGAATCAGTAAATAAATAACGCAAAAAAATATAAATAATTGTGCATAAAAATTATTTTAAGGAGAATTTATGAACAAAATTGCAATAACAGGCATAAAGCCAACGGGTATACCGCATCTTGGCAACTACCTAGGCGCAATAAAGCCAGCAATAGAACTAAGCCACAATCCAGAAATTGATTGCTTGTATTTTATTGCCGATTATCATGCACTAAACTACATAAAATCCAAGGAAGAGCTAATCGAGCTAACCAAGGAAGTTGCATGCACTTGGCTTGCCTGCGGACTAGACCCTAAAAAGGTTGTGTTTTACAAACAAAGTCAAGTACCCGAGGTTACCGAGCTTAATTGGCTGCTAGCAAATGTAACAAGCAAAGGGCTTATGAACCGCGCACATGCTTACAAAGCACTGGTGGAAAAAAGTACTGCCGAGGGCGGCGACCCGGACGCACTTGTAAACATGGGGCTATACAATTATCCAATACTTATGGCTGCAGATATTTTGCTTTTCAATTCTAAGTATGTGCCAGTGGGGGCAGACCAAAAGCAACATGTAGAAATGGCTCGCGACATTGCTAAAGCCTTTAATAAACGCTATGGCTACACCTTTGTAGTGCCAGAGGAACTTATCAATAAAAAGGTAGCAACCATATACGGATTAGACGGCAGAAAGATGAGCAAAAGCTATAACAACACCATTCCGCTTTTCTGCGACGAAGCCAAATTAAAAAAACTAATATCGGGTATTAAAACCGATAGCAGCCTTCCTACCGACCCTAAGTCCACCGACTGCGCTATATTTAATTTGTATAAGCAATTTGCTACCGCTACCGAGGTGCAAAACATGGCGGATAGATTTGCTGTTGGCGTATCTTGGGCAGACGCTAAGGCGGAATTATTTAGCGTAATAAACCGCGAAATTGCTCCTATGAGGGAAAAGTATAACTACTACAAAAATAATTACGATATAGTGGAAAAACTGCTCGCCGATGGCAATAATCGTGCTCAAAAAATTGCCCGCGAAACTTTAAAGCGTGCAAGACAAAGTATAGGGCTAGACTCTAACGCCATAATTTAGCGGACTACGGCAAAAAAGTGAAAAGCAGACTTCGTCATTTACGCTTAAGAATATAGGGCTAGACTAATATAAATTATACATTAAAGACACTTGTGCTCAAGTGTCTTTTTTGTTATTAGAAAACCCCCAGATAGTCTAGGGGTTTTCTAATAACAAAAAGGGGAGCTGGCTTCCGTTTGTAAGACTGAGGGGTTTTGGTATTTATATATTATATTATTATTCGTTTTCTGGCTCTGTTTGATTAAAGTAATCTTTATAATTGAACGCTTTTATATCTTCGATTGTATAGTATGGTTCAGATTCTTTAGGAATCATAAGCTGGTTATTAGTAAAAGCTTTTAATATATGATACTGACCAGTCATTTCTTTAAGATTAGGATTGTTTTTATCTTTAGCATATAATCCTTGCGTGGTTGTGTAATAAGCATCTAATTGTTGTTGTATATTATTGTTAATTTCGTCAAGTTCTATATGCAGTTCCTCTATTTCTGCAAGATTATTTGCCGCTTCGCCCAACTGAAACTTTGTTTCTCTTGATATCTTTTTGTATCTGCGACCATCTTTAAATTTGCGTACAACAGAGCGTCCGTCAAACATAAAGAATACAGTGTTTATACAAGCAAGACCTGTAAATAAAGTTGGATTTTGACCGTATGCCGCAGATATTACAGAGGCTGCAACACCAGTTAAAGCAAGACCTGCTGAAATTAGGCTAAATTTAGTGGATTTTTTATTTAGGTGCAATTTTACATCATTATCTACATCCTTATTTAGTAGATTTTCAAATTGGTTATATAAACTACTTTCGTCCATATACAACGCACCTTTATCTAGTAGTTCGTCCATAATTTCGCGTCTGCGTAAATGCATCGCTTTAAATTTATTATAATTAAAAGTTTCTATTTTGTTTTCCATAAAAAACTCCTTAAAATTTATCTTTTATGATTATAGTATACAATAAATATAACAATAAATCAATAGGGGGGGGGCAATTTTTTTATAAAAAATAAAAAGTTAGGCTAATGCTATGCTTCTAAGTTATGTTATGTTATATACTGTTTTTTAAATATTAAAAACAAAAAAGCCTCTTTAAAAGTAAAGGGGCTATAGGGTATATAAAGTTAATATAAAAATTAAATTATTCCTTTTCCAAGGCGAATTCTTCGTAGATATATAAATAATCTTTAAAGGTAAATTTATCAAAGTTTGCTTTAGTTGTCTGCAAAAGATTGTCTAGTTGTTTACCTTCTAATACAATGCGTCTGCAAAACTCTTTGCCCATTGTGTAATCGCTATTTTTAAGTTTAAAGTAGTTATCTAACTTTGCTTTAACATTTTCTACAATTTGCTGTTTTAAGATTTTATTTATCGCAGATTGCTTAGCATCAGACGCTAATACTTCTGGTTTATTTAGCATTTCGTTACGCAATTTTATATATTCTAAGTAAAATAGTGCTGTTTGTTCCATAAGTTCTCCATTAAGGTTATAATTTTAAGTCTTTATTTAAGTATATGCTAGTTTTTTATTATTCACCAGGCTCTAATTGTATATTGCTTTTGTCTACAACATTTGAGTCTTGATTAAAATAATTAATATAGTTAAAATTTATTAAGTCATTAAATGTCAAATCTTTTAGTTTTTGTAGTTGATCTAGTGCTAAGGTTTTATTTTTTGTGTCTAATTGGTTGGTTTTTGTTATATATTCTTTAAATAATTTTTCTTTATAGGCGTTTAATTCTGATAAATTACCATTTAAAAACTCGGTTTGCTTGTTATTTTCGCTAATTTTCTTGTCTACATAATCTAATTGTTTAAAATAAATTCTATTATTTTTACCGGTAAAAAAAGATTGTCCTAAATTTACAAAACTGCTACCGTACAAAAATCCGCAAAAGGCATTTGCAACAATATTATCTGCCTTATAAACAAGAGTAATGCCTATAGCTAGTGCTACTTTAATTAGACTCGCTGTATTTGCTCTTTTTTTACGAGCGGTAAAATAGTTTATGTTTTCTATATTTATTTCGTTTGCACATTCTAATAAATAGTTGCACTGATCATTTTCAGTTACTTGGCTACTATTTAAATCTATTTTTTCTTGAACTATTAGTAATCTTTCTATAAATTTGTCTTGCATATTTTCTCCTAAATAACATTCATATTGTATTTTAGCACTAAAGATATAAAAATTCAATACCTAATATCAAAATAAATATATTGCTTGCGTTTTTTTGCTATTATGAGTATAATTACTAGGTAATTGTAGTGCATATTTTTAAATTTTAGCATTTCATTAAATTTAAATTTTGAACATTACTTTTAGGAGAATTTATGAGATACAGCAAATTTTTATTACCAACACAAAAAGAAACCCCAGCCGATGCCGACACCGTTGCAATGCGTTATATGTATAAAGCGGGTATGGTGCGTAAAGTTTCGGCAGGAATGTTCCATTATTTGCCATACTTTAATATGATAATGCGTAAAGTAGAGTACACCATTCGCCGTGGTATGGAAAGTGTAGATTGCAGCGAAGTTAAGTTTCCGCTTTTAATCGACCGCGAGATACTAGAAACCTCGGGCAGATGGACGGCCTTTGGTAAAGAGATGTTCCACCTAACCGACCGCAATGGGGCAGACTACACTGTTAGCCCAACTAACGAAGAATACGCAACACTACTAGCCGAACAGTTTGTAAAGTCGCACAGGGACTTGCCTTTTAGCGTGTATCAAATTCAACGCAAATACCGTGACGAGATTAGACCAAGAAATGGCGTTGTCCGCTCTAGGGAATTTACTATGAAGGACGCATATTCTTTCCATGCAAACGATGAAGACCTAATGGTTTACTATAATCGTATGGCAGATGTATATGCAAGCATTTATAAAAAGTTAGGGTTAAAAGTTGTTCCGGTTGTTGCCGATAGCGGTGCAATGGGCGGAAAAATTTGCCACGAATATATGGCGATTTCAGAGGAAGGCGAAGCCGAAATTGCTTTTTGTGACGATTGCGGATATGCCGCCAATCTAGAGACTGTGGAATGTGTAGACAACAAAAAAATAGACACAACTTATAAAGGTCATTGGGAAGAAATTATTACTCCAAACAGTTCTACAATAGAAGAACTTGTAAACTTTTTGCATTGCAAACCTCAAGACTTTGTTAAAAGTTTGGTATACAATGCCGACGGCAAACTATATATGGTGCTTATTCGTGGAGATAGGCAAGTTAACGAAAGCAAACTTGCAAAACTTGTTGGTGCAACCAATCTAGAACTTGCTACCGAAAAGGAAATAAAATCTATTGGTAGTGTTTTAGGGTTTGTAGGACCTATTGGCGAACTAAAAAATGTAAAAATTATTGCTGACTACGAAATTAAGGGAATGAGAGATTTTGTTGTTGGTGCAAACAAAAAAGATACACATCTTAGGGGTGTAGACGCGTGCGACTTAAAATGTGATTGGGCAGATGTCCGTTTTGCAGATAACCATGATTGTTGCCCTAAGTGCGGTGGTAAACTAAACATATCTATGGGTAACGAGCTTGGGCATATCTTTGCTCTTGGCAAACGCTATACAAGTTGCTTTAACACTTGCTTTGTAGATAAAGACGGCTACAAAAAACAACTAACCATGGGTTGTTATGGTATGGGACTAGAACGCATTGTTGCAAGTATTATAGACCAACATCACGACGAAAAGGGAATAATACTACCTATGAATGTTGCTCCATTTAAAGTAGATTTGGTTGTAGTAGATGTAAACAAACCGGAGCAATCGCAAGTTGCTGAAAAACTTTATACTACACTAGAAGACGCTGGTGTTCCAGTGCTATACGACGACCGTGATATTCGTGCTGGTGCAAAGTTTGCAGATGCCGAACTTATAGGTGGACCTATACGCGTTACTATTGGCAGAAGAGCAGCCGAGGGCGTTGCCGAAATAGACATTAGAGAAACTGGCGAAAAATTAGAAGTAAACATAATCGATGTACTAGCCAAGGTTAAAGAAATTATTAGTAGCAAAATGTAACAATTGCAAATTAAAAACCCCGATAAATTCGGGGTTTTTCTATTTAATTAAATAATACATATTTATCTTAATCAGCCTTGATACTTTTATGGCAGTATCTAATGTTTGTAATATATTGCTATCTAACAAACTATTAATAGATATGCCGTATTGTGAACAAGATTCTGTAAATTTGTCTTTGGTAACACTGCTTAAGCTTATGTGTTTTTTTACAAGATCTGTGTTAATTTTGACTTTCATAAACTTCCTCCTTATTAAATTCATTATTTAAATACTAATTGCGTATTACGCAAATGTCAAGCAATATTTGCTTAATACGCACATAATATAAGCATGAATGATATTCTAAAGTTTGGCGAGAGATTAAAAGAACTAAGGCTAGAAAAAGGGTTAAAGCAATCGCAGCTAGCCGAAAAGTTCCATGTAAAAACTTCTACTGTATCTAGGTGGGAAGCTGGCATTATGGAGCCGGATTTTTTAACGCTTATAAATTTGTCTAAATTTTTTAAAGTGACAACTGATTATTTACTAGGGCAGGAAGATTAATAATGACCATTTTTTGTAAAAGACTAAAAGAGACTTTAGTGGCAATCAACATGTCACAGTGAGAACTAGCGAAAAGAATAGGTATGTCCCAAAGCATAGTAAACAACTATTGCACTGGTAAGCACGAACCTTCTTTAGATGTGCTTGTTGCTATTTGTAAAGAATTAGGCGAAAGTGCCGATTATTTACTTGGTTTGGTGGATTATTAATGAAGCTATCAGTTAGAATTAAAGAGTTACGCGAGGATAGGGGACTTTCTTTACTACAGCTATCTAAGGCAATAGGAGTGGCAGATACCACCATTGGTAGAGGGGAAAGCTGCAAACGCATCCCTATGCCGAAAGCATTATTATTTTAGCTAAATTTTTTAACGTAACAGCTGATTATTTACTAGGGCTAGTGGATTATTAACCTTTATAATTCTAAACTTGTTTAATAATATATACTTTTGTCTATAATGAATATATGGAAATTTTGCAGATTTATTTTGGCGAAAGATTAAAGCAACTAAGAGTTAAGCATAATTTAAGACAAGCCGACCTTGCTAAAATTTTTAATGTGCGTCCGGCAACCCTTAGCAGGTGGGAAAACGGAATTATCGAACCCGATTATTTAACCCTTGCAAATATTAGCAGATATTTTAATGTAAGTTGCGACTTTTTGCTAGGGATAGGTTAATTAAATATATTTATATTAGATATGGTAGAAATACCATATTTTTTTATTATATAATTGACATATTATATATGGATAACTAATATATATAAATAGGCTAGAAAATATCTTAAAAAGATAAAAATATGGTAAAAATAGAGCTTTTAAAAATTTCTACAAAAAATTTAATTTTTTTTAAAAAAAGTGTTGACTTTAGTTTTGCCGTGTGATATTATACTAGCGTTGTCAGCCCAAATAGGGGCAGATAACAATCGCACTTTGACAAATGAATATTAGTAAATTGTACAAGGTTTTAAAAACAACGATAATTTCGTTAATTTCTTAAAATTTACACAAAACTATTTAAACAGTCAGTTTTGTCTAAAGCTTAAATTAAACATAAGAGTTTGATTCTGGCTCAGGACGAACGCTGGCGGCGTGCTTAAGACATGCAAGTCGAGCGGAAAGTTTTGGGGGCTTGCCCCTAGAACTTTTAGCGGCGGACGGGTGAGTAACGCGTGAGCAACCTGCCTTATACATCGGGATAACAGTTGGAAACAGCTGCTAATACCGGATATGACCACAACCCCGCATGGGGAAAGGGTGAAAGGGTTTACTGGTATAAGATGGGCTCGCGTCTGATTAGCTTGTTGGTGAGGTAACGGCCCACCAAGGCGACGATCAGTAGCCGACCTGAGAGGGTGATCGGCCACATTGGAACT
>CAMRVD010000047.1 GCA_947054085.1 uncultured Clostridia bacterium
AATAAAAGTGTAGATTACTATACTTTTTATACAAGAACGCCAGTAGAATATATGAGCAATTTTGTTTATTGTGCAAACGCATTAAATAAAAATATTGGATATATAAATACAAATGCAAAAGATGCAAAACTATTATATTTTTTTTACTTAATTTATAAACCAGATGGCGATATAGCAAAAAGTTGTAAAAATTATACTAAGACTATGCAAATGCCTTCTAAAAATAGTAAAGATTATATTTCAGTTACAAACACCGTGCCTGTTGTAGAAATAGATGGGGCAAAGTTTATATGGCTTAATAAAGATAGATGCGAAAATGAAAATTGTAAGACAATGCTTTGCTGTAATTTGGATATATCGCAAAACGCAGTTGCTTTTGACGAATACGGAAACAAAAATGAATATAGTCAAGCAGTTTTTTTGCGTAAGCAGTGCAATAGTAAAGTATTAAGTTTAGCAAACAGCAATCCGGAATTTGCCACATTACTTGTGCCAGCTTATTTATATAAAAGTGCTGGCTACGATTTTTCTCGACCGATTAAAAAAGTGATAGATTTAAAAAATGAGATTATTAAGTTATTTGAAAATTTCTATGTAAAAAAATTTACAGCAGAGCAATTGCGTCAGGAACTCAAAATTTTAGCAAATAGCTATTTTGCATTGCCAGATTCTTGTGATGTAGATGCAGATATTTTTTTGAACCAAGTACAAGATTGTACAAAATGGTTGCATAATTTACAAAATAAAAAAGATCCAAACTTAGTTAAAATTTTCAATGACGCAATTTCTAAAATCGAAAATATTAATTTGTAGATGGTTTAATTTAATTACCATTAATTAATAGTAATTACAAGCAAAAGTACATGATTGCTTAATTTTTACATGTAATAAATTAATTGATTGTTGAAAAGTGGTAGGTTTTGTGATATTATAATGTTATGGAAAAAATAGAAATTTTAAAAGAACTTATGACAACTAAAATTCAGAGGCAAACTAGCGAACTAAAAGTATTTACGGTTTTAAGAAAACTTGTAAATTATGTTTTTGAAGCAACCGAAAAATCCCCTAAAAAATTTAAAGCAACATTTGTAGATAAACTTAGAAATTTATGTTTATCTGCAAATGGTAATTTGGTGCGTGCAAATTTGTGTCGCTTAGATGATGCCTCGCGTCAATTGGATAGAAAAAATTATCAAATAAAAGCTTACGAGGATTTAAAAGAATTAGAAAGCGTTAGTCTTTTAAGCTTAGAAAACAAATGTATATTGCCTAGGCAATACGCTCAAATTTCTAAGCAAATTACCGAAGCTTTAAAATACCTTACTGCTTGGATAAAGAGCGATAACGAGCGAAAAAATAAGTAGTAAAAATTTTTGCATTAGGTATTGTATAATGTGTAATTTTATGGTAAAATATAGTTAATCTATTGCAAGGCAAGGAGGGAAAAATATGTCAGAATTATTAGAACTGGCATATGTGCCAAGCGCATCGGAATACGACAAGTATTTTAAAAAGTTTAGGGCTTTTATGCCTGCCGATGTTTCCGCCGTTGCCAATAAGCAAGGTGCATGGGTTAGCGATAACTACAAAGGCAAAGGATACTTTCCTATGCGTTCTCCGCTGCCTGGGTCGTCTAATGGGGTCTGTTACGGTATCGATTATGGCTTCCGCGTTTGTGGCGGCTTTAGTAAACACGATGACGCCGGCTTGCGTGTCGCTTTAAACCTAATCTACGATCCACAATGCAACCTTGTTAAAGGTTGCAAAACATTAACGCAAACTTCTTTGGTATACGACAAACAAACTGGTGATGATATAAAAGTAACCAGTACAGCGCCAATTATTACTGTAGACGGAACAAAGTTTATTTGGCTAAACAAAGAAGAATGCGAAAATGGAACAGCCAAAACAATGGAACTATGGAGCTTGGAACTTGTAGAAAGGGCTGAGGCGTTTGACGAAGCAGGTGACCATAACGATTACGCAAAATCCGAAAAACTAAGAGCACAATGTAACCGCTTTGTAGAAGATTTAGCACAAAAAGATGCAGAATTTAAAGAACTACTAGTGCCAGTAAAAATGTCTAGCGAGGACGACTACGAAACTGCTATACCACAACTACCAAAAGCTAAAGAGATGCAAGTACAAAAAGATAAAGAACTTCAAGACAATGGCGTTAAAAGCTTATTTGAAAAACTTTTAAATAACACTATAGACGAAGACGGTTTGCGTGATGCGCTTAAAGAAATTTGCGAGCAAAAACGCGCACTTGATAGTTCTACAAAAGAAGACGCAATACTTTTGGGCGAAGAAATATCTAAATGTGCAGAATGGTACGAAAAACAATTAGAAAATAAAAATTCTAAAGACAAAGCTTTTAACGATACAATTTCTGCTATAGATAATCTAACTTTAGGAGGTAAGTAGAGTGACAAAAAACCAAGCCTTTGATATGTTAGAAAAAAAGATAGACGAATATTGCGATTATTTAAAAGCAAAAAAGCTAAAAAACAAGTAATATTTTAATAGGAATTTACGCCGAAAGGTGAAATTTAAAAAAGTCTTTTTTAAAATTGTAACTAAAGAAAAATCTAAATTTGCTTCGATACTCATAGATCAGCAAACAGAAGTTGTTTAAATTATTTAGCACTATTTTAGTGCTATTTTAATTGTAAAAAAATATATTTGCATAAATAATTTATTTTTATAATTTACATTAAATTTATTTTACTATATAATGTAATGTATAAAACAATAATATATTATCGATAATTGTCATAAACTAATACTTAGGAGATACTATGAAAAATAAAAATAGTTTTTTATTAGCTGCAATTCTTGCATGTGTGGTTGCGGTATCGATTTTTTTCTTTGCTGGCGGGGCAAAAGGTATGTCTGCTTACCAAGTAGCGGTAAAAAATGGCTTTAAAGGTTCAGAAACCGAGTGGCTAAATAGTTTAAAAGGTACCAACGGCAAAGATGCAGAACCTTTAGATTACGCTGCACTGTATGCTTCTGCAAAACAAAGCGGCGAAGTATCAGAAGACACAACCTATCTACAATTTCTGCAAGACTATATTGTTAAAAATAGTACTAGCGAGAGTTCTTCTTTGGCTCTTGCTATTCAAAATAGTATAAGAAGCAGTGTGTCTATTTATGTAAAATCACGAAGCGGTGGTAGTGTTTCTGGCGGTGCTGGCACAATATTTGATATCGACGAATATGGTAATGCAAAAATTGTTACAAATTATCATGTAACCTACACTGGCTATAACTTTAACGATATTTACATTTTGCCATACGAAGATAATTATTTAACTTATACTTATAATTCGGGATTTGCATTGATTAATGCTTTAGAAAATATGGGCGACCATACCATTAAAGCAACTTATATAGGCGGCAGTAAAATTCATGATATTGCAGTATTAGAAGTTAAAAATAATGCAAGGCTTGCAAAACTTTATGCAGATCAATCACTAGATAAAGTTACGCTTGCAAATAGCTTAGACGAACCTGTTGCAGGAACAACTTGCTATGCAATAGGTAATCCGCTTGGCGAGGGTATGTCTGCAACACAAGGGGTTGTAAGCGTACCTTACGAACAAGTGTATGTAGAAGATGTAGAAAATGCAGACTCTGCATTTATGATGCGTGCCATTAGAGTAACCTGTGCCATAAATGGCGGTAATAGCGGTGGTGGATTATTTAATTATAAAGGCGAGTTAATTGGCGTAATAAACAGTCGCAGGTATACAGTTAGTAATATTGACCAAACCGACGTAGACGGTTTTGGGTTTGCAATACCACTAAGTGTTACTAAAAATATTGTAAATAAAATAATTGCAGAATGCAATGGAATAACAAAAACACAGCCAACACTTTATACTTTTGGTATAAATTATAATATTGTAGACTGTAAGGCTAATTATAATAGTTCTACCGGCAAAATAACAACTACCGAAACAATCAAGGTAGATTCGGTAGAAACTAATTCTTATGCTAAAGCAGCAGGACTAAAATCTGGCGATATTTTAAATTCGGTAACGGTTAACTACAAAAATGGAACAACAGTTACTTCGCAAATTAATCATTATTACACATTGTCAGACATAATGTTAACTATTTCTAGTGGAGACAAAATTACTGTAAATGTTACTCGCCCAAGTGTAGGGAATATAGATAGCAATATTGTTACTTTTTAAATTTTAGCGGCTATATAGTATATATAATATAAAATTGCCGCTTTTCAAAAACAATAAATAACTTATAAATATAAAGGACAAGTATAATGGACACAAAAGTAATAAAATATCCTAGCGGACTAAATTTGGTTTACCATAAAAATAAATCTAAACAGGCTGTTTATCTAGAGTTTAGGTTTAAAGCGGGGCTATGGAACGACCCAATGGACAAACTTGGCTTAGCTCACTTTATGGAGCATGCACTAGCTTTTTCTAATGACGAATACACAATGAAGCAGAAGACCGATTATCGCAAAAATTTGTATTACTATAATTTTACAACAAGTGGTGAATACATTCGTGTTTACGGATATGTCTCCGACGAAGAGTTTGAAGAATTATTTAAAACATATTCTAACTATTTGTCGTCGTTTAATATAAAAGAGGAAGAATTTGAAAACGAGCGTAAAGTTATAGAGCAAGAGATTAAAAGAAGAAGAATTAACCTTGCTGACGAGATGTTTTATTTATCAAGAACATCTAAGTATAAAAAACTTGAACCTTATAATCATATAAGTGCAGCTGGAACAGTAGAAACACTTTCAAATATTACTAAAGGAGATATTACTAATTATACAAAAAAGGTTTTTGCTCTTAATAACTGCCAAATAACTGTTTATGGCAATGTAAGGCTTTCTAAAGTTAAAAAGTTGATAAATAAGCATGTACTACCAAATTTTGAAAAGCATACTGATGACAAGTTTATTGGCTATTATAATTTAGCCGATAAACTATCTAAGCCAAATATCTTTATTTCAGCATCTCCAGATGGTGATCGTAGCAAAATAAAATGTGAATTTGCTTTTGAGGCTCCTAAGTATGATAGATTAAATTATTATGCAATGGATTTGCTTAATCAAATTTATGCTTATACTGCTTACAAATTTTTTAGAGACAAGTATGGTTTAACATATAATAGTACTTTAAATTTTAGAGGTAACTTAGACCCATTAGCTAACAAACTTTATTTATACAGCAGTTTAGTTTTAGACTGTGATCAATCTAATATTAAAAAGACACTAGAGATTTTACCAGAGTTTTTTAACTACCTAAAAGAATTTCCTATAACCGACGATTCTATTAAAGAAGCCCGTATTTATTTTAAAAGATATGCTAAAGCAAGACCTGCTAGAAATTATGTTACTAAAGGCGAAGAAAAAGCAGGGAGATTTTTTGATTACGGATTTTTTTATACAGATAAGCAAAATAAAAAGTTCAAAAAACAGTGTAACAAAATGAAAGAGGGCTTTGTTAAAAACATTTTAAAACAAATATTTAGCGTTAAGCCATATATTTTTATAGTTAGTAACACTACAGACGAGCTGCCAAAATATGCAGATTTATGTAAACAAATTAAAAAGAATTTAGCATGGGTAAAAAATGATTAGTAGGGCTAATAAACAAATACATCTAACAAAGAAATTGTTTTACTAATTTGTATATCAATAAAAAAGAGTTATGTTATGCTTTACCAAATTATCGTAGGTAGATTATAACTTAACGATAGTTTAAATTAAAATATAAAATTATAAAATAGTGGAGAATTCGGGCGTATTCTCCATTTTTTTATTGCAAAAAATAATGATGCGTTTGCTATTATTAAGTTATCCAAAAGGGAGGAATAGTTATGGAAATTAAGTATATAACTAATGGTAATACACTTACTGCTAAATTGTATGGCGAACTGGACGAGTATTCGGCAGAGTATGTTAGGCTTAGTTTAGATAAGGTGCTAGAAAGTACAAATTTTGTGCCAAATGCAAAGATTGTACTAGATTTTTCACACGTGTCGTTTATGGATAGCACGGGGATAGGCGTGCTGCTTGGTAGGTATAACAAATTTTCTAAAAAGCAGATAGGGTTACTTATTTCTAATCCACCGGCACATGTAGATAGAATATTAAAAATGTCAGGCATTTATAAAATAATGCCATTAGCTTAAAGGAGTAAAATAATGAAAAATAATTTTAGTATGCAAGTAGATGCATTGCTTTCTAACGAAAGTTTTATAAGGAGCACCATAGCCAATTTTGCACTTCCGCTTAATCCAACTGTAGCCGAAATTAACGATATAAAAACCGCAGTAAGCGAAGCTGTAACAAATTGTATAGTGCATGCTTATGCAAACAAAGGCGGGGTTATTTATATAGACTGCAACATTACCGATAATATTTTAGGCATTACAATTAAGGATACAGGCGTTGGTATATCTGATGTCAATAAAGCTCGCGAGCCATTTTATACAACTAAGGCTAACGAGGAACGGTCGGGTATGGGATTTACTTTGATGGAAACTTTTATGGATAATTTAGAAGTTATATCTAACCCGGGTGGTGGAACAACGGTTAAAATGACTAAGGAAATTAATGGATAAGTAGGCGAATATGGATAGTTTTAAATTGCTATCAGCCGAAGACATGTTAAAGCTTGTAAAAAAAGCAAAGCAAGGCGATGAACTTGCAAAAGAAGAACTACTTAAAGGAAATTATCCACTTATAAAATCGGTAGTTAAACACTATTTAAATAAAGGTGTAGATTATGATGATTTGTATCAGATAGGTTCGTTAGGGTTTTTAAAGGCAATAAATAATTTTGACGAAAATTTTGATGTAAAGTTTTCTACTTACGCAGTTCCCATGATTAGTGGCGAAATAAAAAGATATATGCGAGATGACGGAATTGTAAAAGTAAGTAGAAGCATAAAGACACTTTCTATTAAAGCTAAAAAAATTATAGAAGAATATCAAAAACAGCATAACGAAATGCCACAAATAAGTTATTTAGCAAAAGAACTGGAAGCAGAGGAAGAAGATATAATTTTGGCCCTAGAAAGTTCTAGGTCACTAATAAGCATAGATGCTAAAATTAACGAGTCTGATACTAATAGCGGCCTTGTTGTAGATAAACTTGTAGTGCAAGACAGTAGCGAAAAAATGATAGACAATATTGCTTTAAAAGAGGCAATAAAAACACTTCCCGAACGCGAAAAAAAGATACTCCTGCTAAGATATTTCAGAGATAAAACACAAGCAGAAGTTGCAGAAATTATGGATGTATCACAAGTGCAAATATCAAGAATAGAAAGTAAAATATTAGAAATGCTAAAAAAACACTTAAAATAAAGAACCGCTAATTTTAGCGGTTTTAATATATTTTTTTAATGTGCATACAATAATTTTGCACTTTTTATTAACTTAAGAATAATATTTTATATATATTAAACAATCTTTTCTCGCACAGTTTCGCGGGAGATTTTTTTATCTGTTGCAGACGACAGATCTTCCTCACTGTTATTTATGCTTTCTTCTGTATTATCAGATTCTGTATTATTAGATATTGTTTGTTTTGTAGAATCATATGTAAAATTTTCGTCCATTTTAAAATCATCGTCATGCGTGTTATCGTCTGCGGAGTCCAGCATTTCAACTTTTCCTGCAGGTGTAGGCTCTAATTTTTCTTGCTTTTCTACCTCGGTAGTGTTGCTCTCAAAGTCTATAGCATTTTGAGTGTCATCATTATTATTTTCGGGTTGATTAATTTGAGAGTCTTCGTTAGAGTTGTTATTTGGAATAGGGGTGTCGTTGTTTGTTGATTCTTCTTCAGAAGACTCTTCATTAGGTTCGGTAGAAGGTTCGCTTGGTTTATTTATATCAGGTTCTGGATTATTTTTTATATAAATCTTATTATATTTAAAATAATTTTTAATTAGATTAATGCCTATAATATATATAATTCTTTTCATTTCTAAAAATTATGTGTATATTTTTTCAGAACAAAA
>CAMRVD010000048.1 GCA_947054085.1 uncultured Clostridia bacterium
TGATTAAGAGTATTTTTAATTACAAATTAAAAAAATAGACAAATAAAAACAATATAAAGGAAAATATGGAATTAGAAGTTTTATACGAAGATAATCACATTATAGTAGTGCATAAGCCAAGTGGAGTGCCAAGTCAAGAAGATAGTAGTGGCGACAAAGATATGCTTACTATGGTAAAAGAATACATTAAACAAAAATACAATAAACCGGGGAATGTTTTTGTAGGGCTGGTTCATAGGTTAGACAGACCAACCGGTGGAGTAATGGTTTTTGCAAAGAATAGTAAGTCCGCCGCCAGACTTAGCGAAGCTATTAAATCCCACGAAGTAGACAAAACTTATTTTGCTATTGTAAATGGCGGTTTTTCAAGCACTAGTGGCAGGTTAGTAAACTACCTTAAAAAGGACGAGAAGAATAACAAAGTGCAAATAGTACCACAAACAGAAGAGGGGGCTAAGCGTGCAGAGTTAGATTATAAAGTTTTAGCAAAAAATCAAAATCATAGCTTAGTTAAAATAAAATTATATTCGGGCAGAGGACATCAGATACGCGTACAATTAGCAAATATAAAGTGTCCTATAGTTGGAGATAATAAATACGGCAATGCCGAAAAAGTAATGCTTAATTTGTACGCGGTAGAACTATCTTTTGTACATCCTACAACCAAGCAAAAAATGGTGTTTAAGGTATTTCCTCCAGAGGAAGCTTTTGCTTGGAACGAGTTTAATTTAGAGCAGTATTTAAATTTAAAAATTGCAGACTAGGTGTAAAAGGAAAAAATGAAAATTTGTTTTGATAGCGAAAAGTACGAAGAACTTCAATCACAAAAAATACTAGAACGCGTACAAAAATTTAATGGCAAACTTTATATGGAAATTGGTGGCAAGTTGTTTGACGATTTGCACGCAAGCAGAGTTCTTCCAGGCTTTAGACCCGATAGTAAAGTTAAAATTTTGCAAAAGTTATCGGATAAAACCGAAATTATTATGGTTGTTAGTTGCATAGACATAGAACGCAAACGAATCCGAGCCGATTACGACATAGCTTACGATAGCGAAGTTATTCGTCAGTTAGAAAAACTTAGAGGTTTTGGATTGTATGTTTCTAGCGTTGTGCTTACCATGTACAACGGACAAAAATCGGCAGATGTATTTAGCAAAAAGCTAAAATCCATGGGTGAAACTGTGTATATTCACAGACCAACTTTAGGTTATCCAGATAATGTAGATCTTATTGTTAGCGAAGTTGGATACGGTGCTAACCCGTACATTAAAACAACCCGCCCAATTGTGGTTGTTACTGCTCCGGGCTCGGGTAGTGGCAAAATGGCAACATGTTTAAGTCAACTTTATCACGAAAATGCTCGCGGATTAAAAAGTGGTTATGCTAAGTACGAAACTTTTCCTATTTGGAATTTGCCAGTAGATCATCCGGTAAATTTGGCGTACGAGGCAGCCACAGCCGACCTTAAAGACAAAAATATGATAGATACATATCATCTTAAGGCTTACGGGCAGAGAGTTACCAACTACAACCGAGATTTGGAAAGCTTTGCTATTTTAAAATCGATACTTTACAAAATAACGGGAAATAATAAACTATATTTGTCGCCTACCGATATGGGTGTAAATATGGCGGGCTATGCTATAACAGATATGGATGGGGTAAAACAAGCTAGTTATAACGAAATTATTCGTAGATATTATAAAGCTCTTTGCGACAACAAACTTGGTAACCAGCCCATTTCTACAGCCGAAACTATAAAAAAACTTATGCGTAAGCATGGTATAAATATAAATGATAGAGGGGTTATAGACGCTGCAAATAGCAAAAGCAAACAGGTTAAAGCTGCATGCATTGCAATAGAACTTAACAATGGTAAAATTATTTGTGGTAAAACTACCGAGCTTTTAAGTTGTAGTAGTTCGGTTGTTCTTAATAGTTTAAAAGAACTCGCTGGCATAGAAGATCGAATATTGCTTCTTGGTAGCCATGTTTTAGAACCAATGTTAGAATTAAAAAAACAACTAACCGATAATAAAAATGCTGTGCTAGATTTAGCAGAAGTTTTAAGTGCCTTAGCAATATGTTCTTCTACAGACAAATTTGCAAAACTTGCATTTAGTAAACTAGAGGACTTGGCTTATTTAGAAGCACACAGTAGTCATATGTTACAATCGGATTTAAAAACATTAAAAAGATTAAAAATTAATATATCTAGCGAGCCAGAATATATTACTATACAATAATAAAGGAGTTATTAATGTCAGAATTTTTAGATTATAAATCTGTAGACGGCACGTATATGGTGCAAATGATTGTGGATAAATCTCGGTTTATTGCAGTAAGCGGCCATGTTGAGTCGCCGGAGGATGTTAAAACACTACTTGGTAGTTTAAAAAAATCTAACAAGGATGCTAAGCATATTGCTTACGCTTATCGTCTTGGCGAGGACTATTCGGTTGCAAAACATAGCGACGACGGTGAGCCTGCAGGCAGTGCAGGGTTACCTATTTACGAGGCTATAAAAAATCATTTGCTTACAAATACGGTAGTTGCAGTTGTTAGATATTTTGGTGGCAAAGAACTTGGAAAAAGTAAACTAACTCGAACTTATGGTGCTGTTGCTAATGGATGTTTAAAACATTCTACAATATTTAAAATGAAATATTGTAACATTTACGATATGAAGGTTAGTTATCAGGATTTTGCACAACTTGGCAAATTATTAACCGAAAAAGGTTATCATATTTTAGAACAAAATACTAAGGACACCATGCCTTTGATTAAAGTTGCAATACCAACAGATGTTGCCGAAAAACAAGTAGAAGAAATACGAGCAAGGGTTCGTGGTGCTAACTTTATTACAAAAGTTGGCAATGGTTATTATAGGTTTAAAAATTACTAAAAATGATAATTACAGATATAAACCCTCAAAAAAATAAAAGCCGATTAAATTTGTTTGTAGATGGTGAATTTTATAGCGGGATAAATAAAGAAACCGCCGCCAGCTACAACTTTTTTGTTGGTAAAAATGTAGAGGAAAACGAATTAAAACAAATAATACTTGAAAGCGATAGTAAACAGGCGTTTTTTAAAGCTTCCGACTATTTAGGCGTGAGGATGCACACAGCGGGTGAGCTTAAAACTAAACTTTTAAAAAAAGGCTATAGCAAAGATGCTATAATACTCGCTATAGCTAAATTAAAAGATTACGGTTATATTAACGATTACGAGTTTGCAAAAAATTTTATAGAACAAAATAGCAATTTAAGTAAGTTAGTTATTAAAAATAAGCTTTTACAAAAGAGTGTAGATAAACAAATTATTAACGACTTGCTTAGTATTATAGACGATCAAAGCGAAATAGAATCGGCAACAAGTTTAGCTTTTAAGTATTTAAAAAACAAAAATACCCCAAATTTATATGCAAAAACTTACGCATATTTGTCGCGAAAAGGATTTAATTCGAATATTATAAAGCAAGCAATAAAAAATGTAAATTTAGCAGATTTAGACGCGGAGGACGAAGAATGGTAGGGGTAGATATTGTAGATGTAAGCCGAATAGAAAAGTTAGAAACTCAAAAGTTGGCAACCCGTATTCTTAGCAAACAGGAACAAGAATACTTAAACAAAAAAAGTAATTTGACTAATGGTAAACCTAGCGAATATATATATAGTTTGGCAGGATTTTGGGCGGCAAAGGAAGCCTTTTTAAAAGCAATAGGCGTAGGGATTGATACAGACAATTTAAACCAAATAGAGATTTTGCATAAAGCAAGCGGCGAGCCTTATGTTAAAATTAACGATAAACTTTTTAAAAAATATAGTATTTTAAATGGCAAAAGCATACACATTAGTATCTCGCACGATGCTAATATGGCAATAAGTGTGTGTTTTATAGTGTAAAAACTCCTTTTTTGCGTTATTTAGCCAAAAATTTTAAAAATTTTTGAAAATATATATTGCGTAATTTTTGATATTTTGATATATATATTTAGTAAAATTGAATTAAAAAACGCAAAATTGACATTTTATCTGACTTAAATTGGTTAAATTTTGGTTTTCAACTTTTTGAAAAATGGGTATTGACACTACTGCACTTTTGTGCTAGAATAAGCGTGTAAAAAGAAATAAAGCCCGCCGTTTATGGCGTATGGAGGTAAATTTATGGCATTAGATTTAAGCAAAGGTGTTAAGGCTGAAGATGTATTAGCAAGTAATGTTGACGAAATAAAAGAAAATGTGCTTGCTGGTAAAACTCCAGATGCAAAAGCTAACAGAGTTAAAAAAGTGTTATTCGCTATAATGGATAACAGTGGTTTGTTTGTGTCTAAAGAAGCAAGAAACTTGGCTGCAGATTTAACATTAGATTCCGAATTAGCTAATATAATTGGTTATGTTAAAGCTGGAGAAACTCCAAAAGCTGGTACTTTTTTTGGTAAGCGTCCTGCAGAAAAAAAGGATGCTTCGGGTAAAGTTACAAATTCTGCATCTTCGGTTAAGTACGATACAATTGCAACTGTTGTAGAAAATGCAAATAATCATGATTACAGAATAAGCGAAAGAGATATAGCTAGGCAAGAAGCTATAAAAGAAGAGCAAGTTAATTTAAACCTTGTTGAAGATGTGGACGCCGCTTGGGACGCTGCAATAAAAGAAAATGCAGAATTTGACAAGCGTGTTTTGGATTCTGCTTGGGATGAAGCAATAAAGGAAAATGCAGAGTTTGATATGCGTGCTAAAGAATCTCGCAGTGCGGCAAAAGTTTTTGCTGAAAATAAAGAAATTAACGAATTACAAAAAGTAAAAAGAAGTAGTTCTGTTAGAACAATTGTGCTTGGTAGTGTAGCTGCATTAGGTTTAATTGGTACAGTAGTTGGTTCATCCATTGCTGCCGTTAGAGGCAATATTATTAAAGAACAAGAAAGCGTAATCGAAAACTACGATCAATTAACAAACGAAATGTTAAACAAAGCTTCTGAAATTTTAAAAGACTATCAAGTTACTAACGAATATGCATTGCCAGTAGTTGGTATTAACGAAGCTGGTAATAGAGTTGCCGAAAACGATCCAAGTGCAGTTAAGCATGCTTTTGTAATTTCTACTGGTGATCAGGCAAGAGTTGCACGCGAATATGTTTCTGTTTTAACTGAAGAAGGTTATAAAAAATATAATGCAGATAATATATCGGAATTTACAGTAAAAGATTTTGAATCGGCAGGTGACGCATACAGATTTGCAATGGGTGTAAATGATGTAGTTATTACTAACACCGCAAAATACTACGCTGAAGCTCTAGAAAAAATTGATAATCCAGAAGATTTAACTATTGCTGTAAATGGTGCAGAAATGACTATCAAAAATTTAAGAGATTCTTATGTAACAATATTTAATGAACATTCTAAATGTGCTACAGATATTGCTGGATTGCAAATGCAAATAGACGAGCTTGCACAAAATTTAGAAGCTTCTGATGCAGAAAAGAAAGAAATGGAAGCTACAATACTAGTATATAAAGAAACAGAACAAAACTTAAGCGCTCAGCTTATAGAAAAAGGCGAGATAATTGCAAACTTACAAAAACAACTAGAAGAAGCTAACGAAAAATTAGCTCAGTGGGAAACTAAACTTCCAGAGCAAGGCGACGAATCTACTAGTGGCGGCAATAACAGTGGAATAATTGTTGACGATTCCAACAAAAACGAAAATTCTGGAATAGATAAAGGCGAAAGTGATTCATCTAACTCCGAGTGGAATTTTGGAGCTTAAGTATAAAAGAGATAAGCAATTTGCTTATCTTTTTTATTTTGTAATAAAATTTTTAATTAATAGTGAGCACTAACTAATCTTCGACAATTTTAGCTAATCTACTAACTATTTATTGTTGCACCAATAGCTTTAATTGTATTATAATAACATCATGATAACCTTAAACCGAGTAGCATTTACTATTTTTGGGCTTCCTATTTATTATTATGGGATTATAATTTGTAGTGCCATAATAATATGTGTTATTGTAGCAATGCTGCTTTGTCGTGCAAAAAAAATAGATACCAATATGCCACTGGAAATATTTTTGGCAATAATTCCACTTGGAATACTTTCTGCAAGGTTATTTTCGGTAATGTTTGAAGATGGGCTTACTATTGCTGACTATTTTAACTTTAGAACAGGCGGTTTAAGTATTATTGGTGCTGTAATAGGTGGAGCAGTTGGTATATTTATCTATAAATTTATAAAAAAGAAAAGTTTTTTATTTTTAGCAGATATTGTCACTAGCGTATTATTACTTGGTCAATCCATCGGTAGATGGGGTAACTACTTTAACGAAGAGGTTTATGGAAACTTAATAATAAACCCCAATAACCAATGGTTTCCTTTAGCAGTTAATATTAATGGTAATTGGTATCAAGCATTGTTTTTTTACGAATTTATTTTAAACTTTATTGGGTTTATAATACTGCTTGCCATATATTTAAAAACCAACAAAACGGGTTTAATTACGGGTTTATATTTTATGTATTACGGCACTATTCGAGTAGTGCTAGAAGGCATGAGAGATTCGGACTTTGTTTTAAAATGGGGTACAATACCAATTTCGCAAGTTATAAGTAGCATTTTTATAATTATAGGTGCAGCAATACTGTTAGGTGTAACATTTATAAGTATTATTAAAAAGCGAAAAAATCAATTTAACAAAATTAGTTAAAAATTTTTTAGTAAAAATAGATTGTTTAAAGTAATTATGTTTAGTAAAACTTAAAGGAGAAAACAAATAGTTGGAAAAGAAGTACACCAGTAGAGAAATGGACGAATATATTAAAAAATTAATGACCGAAAACGAGTTGCAGTCTAGCCGTCAAAAGCAAAGGATAGACGAACTTAAGGCAAGTAACGAAAAGCTTAGTAGCGAGTTAGCGACATACAAACGTAAAGATAAAGCATCAGCTAGAGCAATAACTCTAGCAGAACGAAAAAATAAATATATTCAAGAAGTTACAAAAAACAGATGTGCAATAGAAATTGATCGTTTAACTAGGCTTAGCGAAAGGTATTCGGTTTTTTTTGATAAACTTCAGGCAGAAGACAAGCTAACCTTACAAGACTTTAACGCCGAACTTAAAATGGTTATAAATACGCTTAGCAATCTTGGTGAATATATAGACGACCGAAAGCCGTTATCTGATGCCGAAAAAAATTACATATCCGAAAAAAAACGTATTAGTTTAGAAGGTGCAGTAAAAAGTAATTTAGACGATAGGTTTAATAAACTTGTAACTGAATTTAATATTAAAGTGGGAGAGAGTGCATCACGAAAGAGGGGAAGACCAAAAAAAAGTGATCAAAGTATACTTGTAGAAGTCAACAAGGTTATAGATACTTCTGTACCGGGTGAACTTTCTGAAGCGGAAAAAATAGAAGTTCAAGAAAAATTAAATACTATATTTTACCAAACCTCAACCGAAAAGGTTAAGGTTAAACCTGAGCTTAAGGGTGGTACATTTAATTTTGAAGAAGCCTTAAATCCAACAGACAGCTTAGCAGACATAATGAAGGAATTGTCTGATAATAATTAAATCTTTATATTTTTTGTTTAATTATAAAAATAGAAAAACCACTAAACAATTAGTGGTTTTTGTTATATTAAGGTTATAATGTACTATTTATAAGTTAGGCTGAAAATCGTCTTGTGTTAAATTTTGTTGTGCAATACCAACAATAGTACATATACTATTGTCTAGCTCTATATACTTATTAGAAAAATCGTTGTAAGAATCTATGTATTCGTCCATTTTATATTCGATTTGTTCTACGACAATGTTATTTAAATAAACTAAACTTGCACTAAAATTGTTGCATAAATCTATTGCTTGTTTGCTTGATATTTTATTTAAAGTAAGTTTACCAGCAAGTTCTACTAAATTTTTTTGC
>CAMRVD010000049.1 GCA_947054085.1 uncultured Clostridia bacterium
CAACTTATTTTATACTTTAAGTTGACTTAATATAATTTTAATGGTAAACTAAAGTTTAGTTAAAATAGGAGTATAAATATTATGGATTGCGTTAAAGTATTGAACGAAAGAGAAGTTTATGTATTATATAAGGAAACATCGGACTTTGACAGTAGAGTGATTGGGGTGTATGGCGATAAAACATATGCAGAGCAAGTTTTAGAACAAAAACTTAATAATGCAACCGAAAAAGAATATTTTTATATAAATGCAATAACTTTGCCTGTAACTTTAGATTACGGTATAAGCGAGTGTGTAAAGATTGACGGAATTAGCTATGCTGTAAAAATGCCAAAAAGCCCTGCAGAAAAGTTTTTAGAAGAAACTTTGGGTTTTGAAAGATAACCTAAGTTTAAAAATTTTATAATTAAAAATGCGTAATAAAAATTACGCATTTTTATTTGTTTAATTATGCAAAAAAATGCAAAAGCTATAATAAAAAAAGATAAATGTATAGTAAAAAATGCTTTAAGTATAAAATTATGCAAATTTGTCTACTAATTATGTATGAGTATAATGCTTATAAGAAGTGTGATAATTTATATTATCACTTTTATAATTATTCGTCTTATGGGTAAGCGTCAAGTAGGCGAAATGCAACCCTTTGAGTTTGTAATAACTCTTATTATTGCCGACCTTGCGTGTATACCTATGGCGGAACTGGCAGTTCCGCTAATTCATGGTATTGTTCCAATACTCGCACTATTTTTGTTGCACTTTTTTATATGTTTTTTGTCCCGCAAATCTATGTTATTTAGATACGCAATAACTGGCAGGCCTGCAATAGTAATAAATCCTAATGGAATAGATTATAAAGAATTACGCAAGCTTAATATGACTATCGACGATCTTATGGAATCTATTCGAGGTTGTGAATATTTTAGCGTAGACGAAATTGCCTATGCTATTATCGAAACCAATGGTAAATTGTGCGTGATTCCTAAAGCGGGTAATCAGCCAGTATTAAGGGAGGACATTGGTGTAAAGGCAGAGCCCAGTGCAATGCCAGTTAACCTTATTATGGATGGCAAAGTGCTTAAAGAAAATCTGCAACTTGCTAACATTGATGATAAGTTTTTAAATAAATACTATAAAAAAGTTAATGCGGCAACAGCTAAGCAAATACTGCTTTTTACTATAGATAATAATGGTAAAATTTTTATTCAGCCAAAAAAGAAAAACAAGTATTTTGTTTTTGAAGAAAGTGGGTACAAAGGAGGTAAAAATTGGTAAAAAAGTGGATTGTTATTATTAGTATAATGATTGCTCTTGGTATTGGTTGCTATTACGAAAATAAATATGTAAACAAAGCTTTTGATAGTATGGTTACAAGCCTTACTACATTTAAAGAAATGCTTAACTTAACCGAAGCGGACATTAATACTACGCAAAATGTAGAGTATTTAAATAATTTGCACAAGGAATTTCATAAAAAAGAAAAAGCATTAAAAGCTCTTATTTGGCATACGGGACTTAAGGATGTAGAAGTAGGTATAAGTAGGATTTTAACCTATGTAGAGGAAAGTGATTATACCGAAGCACTTACCGAAACAAATGCACTTTTAGATTACTGTAAGCATTATAGCATGGACTTTGAAATTAATTTAGAAAATATCCTTTAAACGGCAACTTTTGCGAATAGCTGTGTTACTAAAAAATTCCCGTACATTTATTTACAGTAAAGTAAACTACAATGCGGGAATTTTTTTGTGCCTTGTTCTTCATCTAAATTTCGCCGTTTAAATATTTTAATTATAGATAATTTACGCTAAGTAAAATCGTATCACTAAAACTTGCCGAGCACTCTTCTTGCAGCAATTTTTGCTATTTAAAGATTATTAGAATGATAACTTATTTTTTGTCGTCTTGAGCGAGGCTGGACATACACTGGCAATTGTATCTGCCGAGTCGAATGGATTTTTTTTATATTAAAGTTTTGTATAGGTTTAGGTGCTTACAAAAATTAATAAAGGTTCCTTCGACTATGCTTAGGACGACAGGGAATTGATTATAGTATGTCACTCGCTTTGGACGACAGAACTGGGCTTCTTCTCCAAGGGGCTGGCTATATAGGACGTTATATTATAGATACATATGGTTAGACTGCTAAAACATAAATACAGAAAACTAATTATAAATTACTTTATAAGCATATCTTTAAACAAACGCTAATAAAATTTATGTATAGGGGTAAATTATGCATAAATTTTTTAAAGCGGTGGCATTTGTTACAATATTTTCGGTATTAACGCGTGCTATTGGTTTCTTTTTGCGTATATATTTATCTAGAGTTATGGGGGCAGAGGTACTTGGTGCATACCAAGTGTCCATGAGTATATTTAGTGTTTTATTAACACTTGTTACAAGTGGGCTGCCTTTAATCATATCTCGAAATGTAGCATTCTATGAGGCAAATAAAGACAAACAAACCCAGAATCGCACAATTACTGCTGGACTTATTGTATCGTTAGCAGTAAGTTTTATTGTTTGTGTGGTTTTGGGAGCTTTTCCTAATATCTTAAAATTAATAATTAAAAGTGAAGAAAGTATTCAGATAATTTTAATACTTTTGCCAGCCTTGGTTGCATCTGCAATATACGGCATACTTAGAGGGGGACTATGGGGTAAAAAATGCTTTTTTACAATATCCTTTACCGAATTTTTTGAGCAAGTAGTTCGTATTGTATTTTGCATAATTTTATTTAGCATACCAATCTCGTTAAGTGCAGGGGCTAAATCGGCTTTAAGTTTAACATTAAGTTGTATAATGTCCGCTATTCTTGTGTTTATATTATACTTTGCATTTGGAGGTAGGTTTCAAAGTCCTAAAACTCAGTTTAAAGACGTAATTAAAACCAGCACCCCCATTACATTAGTTAGAACAGTTTCGTCGATCGTAGGTTCTGTTATAGCTATAATAATCCCTTTAAGACTTACAAAATTTGGGTATTCTAGTAGCGAAGCTTTAGCTCAGTTTGGTATATTTATGGGAATGACAATGCCGCTTATTATGGTACCAAGTACATTTACTAGTAGTATTGCGGTCGCTCTTGTTCCCGAAATAAGTAGTTACACAAATAATATAGATGGTGGTAATGTAAAAAATCTAGATGCATTATCTCGTCAAATATCAACTGCAATTAAAACAACAATAGTAATTAGTTTTTTATTGCTCCCTTGTTTTATAAGTTTAGGTAAGCCTTGTGCTAAAATATTGTTTAATAATTCGCAAGCTGGAGTATATTTAGCAAGTTGTGCAATACTTATGGTACCAATGGGACTTAATCAAATTTGTACAAGCATGTTAAACGCACTAGGATTAGAACTTAAAGGGCTAATTAACTATGCAATAGGGGCTGTAGCGTTATTTGTTAGCATTTACTTTTTGCCACAGTATATAGGAGTCTATGCTATATTTGTGGGACTAATTAGCATGCATTTAATTACAGCTTTGCTTAGTTTAAATATGCTTATAAAACGTAAACTTATTAATTGGCAAGTTGTAATGCCAATTGGTATTTGTAGTTTAATAACATTACCTACAACATTACTTGGCTTATCTGTTTATAAATTATTTATAAGATTTGCCGGCATGTTTACATCTACTTTAATAAGCGGTATATTAACATTTTCGTTTACTATACTTTTAGTGTTTGTATTTGATTTGGCTAGTATCAAGGCGTTATTAATAAAAGTTAAACCAAAACATAAAAAACAAATTAAGCTTAAAACTAAAAAAGTTTAATTATTTTAATTTAAAATAATTATTTAGTTTAAGAAGCAAACTCGTTTAAAGGTATATTAAAAAATTATTTTAATAAAAAACATAAAAAAACTACCCAAGTTGTTAGGGTAGTTTTTTATTATTAAAGAATGCCACCTTCGGAAGTATCATTTTTTTCGCCAGAATTATTGCCTAATTTTATTTTACCTTTGCGTTTAATAATTACTGCTACTAAAGCAACAACAAGAGCAATTACAAGTAAGATGGACGAAAATACTAAGAAGAATGTAGACCAACTAAAAGAATGTTTATTATCTTTATTATTGTCATCTGTTTTAGATTCTGTATAAAGATTTTTTATTATTGTATTAGGATTGTTTTTAATCTCGTCTTTATTAGTATCGGTATCGTACTCGTCTTCGTCTAGTTCGGTTAGATTAATGTTAGAAATTAGTGCCCAGCCAGTAAAGCTATTTTCGGTTTTACCCAAAGTAAAGTTTAAAGACAATGACGAAACACTAGAAGATCCAACTTTTACATACACAGTATATGTGCTCCAGCCGTTATTAGAAGTAATACTGCTGGTATTAATGTTTTTAAAGTTTTCGCTTAATCCATTAACCGAAACATTTAATCCATTTTCGCCCATGTCGCTAGTTTTAACATCAAAAGTTAGTTTGTAATATTTATTAGCAGATAAGCTATTGTTATAAGCACTTACAGCAGATGTATAGTCGGTAGACTTTTCGTTTTTAAGAAGTAGATAAGTGCTAGATATGGAATTATCGTTTTTAATATCGGTTATTTTTTGATCGTTAAATACAAAACCCGAAATATCTTCTGCTACACCGATAGTACCTTGAGTATAATTTGCTTTGTCGTCTTTGTCTGCTAATGTGTAGGAGTAACTATCGTATAAAAAGCTTTCCTTATCTTTTACAGTGGAATGTGTAAGATTGTTATTTTGCAAATCTACAAGTCTAAGAATGTTAGATTTTCCACTAGTAATTACATTTTGTTTATCTGGAGTAGAGTAGTCTTTTAGTAGCTTTTCGAATTGATCATTTACACTAACTTTGCCAGATTCTTTTTCGGTTAGGCTAATATTATGTACATTTTGGAAGAATAGTGTACCTTCGCCTTGTCCGCCTAATTGTAAACTAATTGACGAACGGCTAGTATTGCCAGTTCTAATATAAATTGTAAAGGTTTGCCAAGTTTGTCTCTCGATAGTGCTATCGTCCGAGATATCCAAGACTATATCGGTTAAAGGTTCGTTATTGTATAGTAATTTTGCTATTAATTTTCCACTAAAGTTATCGCCAATCCAAGCCATAAAAGTTAGTTTATATACAGCGTTTGCACTTAAGCTAGAAGACGAACTAGAACTGCCAATGTTAGAAGATTTTATTAAAAACGATGGTTTATCTTCGGCGTCTTCTACTTTAGGGAAATACATTGCATAAACATTGCCTTCTACCATTGGTTTATCGTAAACCGAATAAGTTGGTCTTGGCTGATTGCCAAACATTTCGGCAACTGTTGTGGTATGAAGATATTTGCCAGCATAGTCTTTAAATGCTTTGTCATCTTCAGCCACAGTTTCGCCATCTTCGTAGTAGTAAAGCTTACCGTCTTTGTATGCAGGAACGCGTTTATTATAAAGTTGATTATTGGTCGAAATAATACCAGCAACAACTTCATCCGAGTTTTCTTTGTCTTTAGACCAGTTACTTGCAGTATATGGATAAGTATTTGTTATATCTTCGCCAGAAGTGGTAAAGGTGTTAAATAGTCCGTTAGATACATTACTTGTAAGTACACCTTTGTCTGCAAGGTTTAATTTATACGAACCGCTAGAATAGCTAGAGCTACTTATTGCTTCTATTTGAATGTTGTCAAAATAGATAGTGTCGTTGCTGCTTGCAATTAAACTTAGATTAATTGTGCAAGAAGAGTATGGGTTACCCTGTACAAAAAATACAAGTTCTTTCCAGCCGTTAGTGCTGTTGGAATTATATTCAAACTCGGTTACACTTTGGCTAGATAGTACTAAGCTGCCATATGTTAACGAGCCCTTTGTTTTTATGGTAGAAAATAATTTTGCTGTTGCAACGGCATCTTTGGTATTAGAGTATGCCCAAACACTTACTCGGTAGTACGTACTAGGATTGATTGTAAACGAACTAGAAGTAACGCCTAAGTCGTATGCGGAGTTTTTGTTATTTAGTTTTAGTACGTAGTTTGTTTGGTTTGCAGCCGAAACAAATGTATTGTTAGTTACTTTTTCGGTTTTGTTTGAAGTATTGCCGTCGGTATCGGTAACTGGTATTTTATTTCCAAATTCGTCTAACTCTTCGCGGTCGTACTCGCCAAATTCGCTTTCTGGAACAATGCTGACATCTAGCATATTGTTGTTATATTTTTGCCTATAAGCATCTTTAGCAAGCTGTGTTAAATCTGTGGTACTACTATCCGAAGTATATCTTGGCATATAGTAGGTAAACATTTCGTTACCGCTTAAATTTAAATAGCTGTCGTAGTCAAGTACAGGAATGTTTTTTACAAGATATGAGTTTTCGCTGCTATTTTGAAAACCATTGTCTAAGTCGTTGTTAAACATGGTTTCATTATAATATCTCGCAGAGTATTTGTATTCCTCGCTAAGCTGAGATAAAGAGTTATAGTATACATTGGTATATTCGATAACTTTATTTTCGCCTTCGCCTTTGGTTGTAGCTAAAACATTATTTACTATTTGTTTTGTTGGCTTACCATCCACAACGCTACCATCTATAGTGTAGCCGTCCGCTAAATGAGCTTTTGCTATATCATTTGGCTTATGACCGTTTATTGTTTGGTTAGTGTAGTCGGTAACATTTATTGTTGTAAGTTTTAGGTTATCAAATATAACTGTACCGGTCATGGTTTTGTTTTTGTAGTTATCTTCGGTAGTACCATCGGTGTTCACAAATGCGTTATCTTTGTCTTTATAGTCTTTTAAACTATTAACACCAGTAACTCCGTCTTGGTCGCCATAATACAAGTAAATATACACGCTTGTAGAAACTGCAGCCCTAGCTTCTATAAATAGATAGTACTGAGTCCATAATCCGTTGGTGGAAATATTTTCTATTTTTGCATCTAAGTTTGTTCCGCTTACTGCAATGCTTGCAGTAGCATTACCGGCAGTATATACCCAACAAGATAATACAAAGTAACTATTATTTGTTAAGCTTGTTGTGCTGGTTGTTCTAAAATACAAATAGTTTTCGCGGTATTCGAACTGTTTTTTATAATAAAAGTTATAGTCTGCTTTGTTAAAGGCAACGTCTTCGTTATTTTCGTCTTTAATGGTTAAACCTTCTAACTCGGTAGATAATTCTTTGTATTCGTCGGTTTCTGTTCCTATAATTGTATAGTCGTTGTTGTCATGATTTTTTGCCAAGGTATCGCGAACAACATATTTTTTAAAGCCTAGTTTATCGCTTTCGTTTAAAGATGTTAAACTTGCTGCTAATTTTTCTAGCCTTTGTTTATAGCTATCATCGCTTTCGTTGACTTTTTTTATTGGGGAAACATAAATGACATTAACTTCTTTATCTTTACCTGTAACGGTATTAAATAAATTTTTGCCTTCGCTATTAGATAGATAATATTTTCGAGCTACTTCGTAGTTGTTTGTACTAATTACTGCTGCATAATCATCTACATTTTTGTTTGCACTTATGTCAAAATCTTCTTTATTACGCTCGTCAGAAAGAGTAGTAATGCCGTTAAACTTACTAATTGGGTACATTCCATTATCTAACTTTAAGTCTACCAAATTTTGGTATCTATTGATATCGTAATTATTAGAGTTGCCCGAGGTATTATTGTTAAAATACGAGTTTGTATCGAAATTGTAAGTATGATAGTTTTCTGCAGAATATATTGCACCGGCAAAATTGTTTTTTATCAAATTAAAAGCCCCAAACATTGTTGTTGCATTAATAGAAAAAATCATCGCTACGGCTAACGAAAAACTAATTGCTATTTTTTTTATTTTTTGTTTTAGTTTTAAATTCATGTTCCACCTACTAAAATTTGTTACAGGAAGTATTTTATTATATTTGCAAAAAAAAATCAACACTTTT
>CAMRVD010000050.1 GCA_947054085.1 uncultured Clostridia bacterium
TATTTAATTCATCAAAAACGTATTTCATTTGATAAAATCCAGAATTATGTTCATAATTTTCGACATAAAAGTCGACAGATAAATTTACATTTCCCCATATACATTTCCTATCTTCATTATATGAGATTCCAGTTGCCGACAATGGGAAAGTTAAATGAAACAACGTCTGTTTACCAGTTATAGTGTATCCAATAAGTTGTTGAGTGTCTTCAGCTGGAGATATATTGTTTCCTAAATATAACTTTAAAATGCCTCTTTCAAAGTGATATGGTACAGTTAAATTATTTGTTATCACAATAAAGCCATCAAAACTAGAATTCATATTTAAACTCCTACATGCTTTTTCTAAAAATTCCTTTATTATATTTACCTAACTTGGACACACTTTGTTACCTATATTTTAGAAGAAAGAATGCAAATTCTTGCGCCCACTTCATTCAACTATATATTTCATTGATACGCTCTCGCCCACGTGATTTCATCAAGTATGTTACTTAAACATAGACATTAAACGTTGTTTTCATATTTGCGTACCCCAAATCGTTTTTTTGGCACTGCTGAACTACATCCATCTTTGCATTTTATATATTCTAAACGCTATTGATTTTACACTAATGGACGTTTAACGTATTCTCGGACAATTTTTACTACTCACGTCTAGCTTTTACATCTTAACAATATTCTCAAATCCTTCCATATAACTTTGAGCAGCTGCATATTGGTTTTGTAATCTCTTTCTATTTTCATCATCCGTTGTTAATAAGATTTTATTGTTCCTTATTTCGAAATCAAAATTCTCGGCTATGAAAAAAGTCGGCAAATTTGCGTGAGCTTGGTCGACTTGCTGTGGGCGATCCCATTTTTGCAACCAATCACAAAATGCAGCAAAGTAACTAAAAGAATCTTTATCTATGTTTTGTTTATAAGCAATTTGATTTTCTTCTTTTCCTGCATAGATATTATGCAACATAATTGAAAATATCGCATCCATATAATTCTTTTGAACTTCTTCGTTTTTTATACTGAGTTCATTATCAAATAATGTCCAACATGGATCAAACGTATTGTCGTTTGAGGAGTTTTCCAAAATGTGCATAATTAATACAAACGATTGCGAGACCAATCCCGCTGCAACCAAGCCATGGTCGCAAGTAGAATGCGATGGACTATACTTGCATAGATCGTCAAATTTAATATTTAATTGTTTTGCCTTTTCACTCAAATAATCAACTAATCTTTTAGTATGTGTATCTTCCGCGGCAAATAGAGACAACTCTATTTTATGATTCCCTTTTTCACATTTTAAAATAGATATGGCGCGTTTTTTGTGTCCTAGAATTCTGTTTGTAGTTTTTTTAAAATATTCTTCCAAATCATGAATATTGTAGTTAATGCCTTGTTTGTTAATAATACCAGTTGCGCAGTCCGCGATTTTTTTCGCGTCTACATTAACACTAGCTTGTAACTGTTTTATTATTTCTGTATACTTCATTTTAATGTCTTTTGACTTTATTGTTGACTCAATTTTTATCTCCTTATCAAGATGCTCCATAAGTAATGTTTTCATTGTATCTGCATCTAGTTCTGCCGTATCACTCTTCTCCTCGGCAGCGATAATAAAATTATACAATTCATTTTCAAACTCATAAATATCTTCCATAGTGTTTAAAAATGGTATTTTATTTTCTAAGTCATAATTAAGTTCGCATTCATCGTTGACAATCCATTCAAAGTATCCCAAATGCTTTTTCGCCAACTTATCATTAAAACTATAGTAAACTTCATAATTTTTCTTTTGCAAATCCTTAATTTGCGACAATGTGTTAATGAGGTCAAATTCGCCTATTTTTTTGCAGAATTTAGCTTTTATTTTATTATTTTCCATTAACATTAATCCGACTAATCGAGACTCCGAATCCTTTATTATAAATAATATTTCTTGATCACTTGCAATAGAAAGAATTCTAACAAAGCCATAGTCATTTAACTGAAATATTTTATAACTTTTAAATTTTCCTATTATACAATTTAATTCTTTTGTCTCTATTTCAGTATTAGATGAAAACCAATTGTCACTGTCATTAATGATTAAATTGAAATGAGTTTTTGTATATTTTATAATATAAATCTGCGCCAGCGTCTTTGCAAGTCGCTTCCAAGAATACTCATTAATTAAATCGTCATGTACATATTTATAATGATTCAGATTTGTACGCTCCCCACTAAATATCCCATCACCATTTACATGTGCTTCCATATAGTAACCGACATCATGATAGAATGCAAATAGACGCCACTTGCGTATGAATAAAAATATTTTTTCAGACTTTGTATATTTTACACTGTACTCATTTAAAAGCTTCTTATGAAATAATTCATGATTAAAAAACAAATATACACCTAAAATGTACATATTAACGCTATGCACTATATGGTCTTGCGGAACGTACTTTGTTGTTTCCTTAACCAATACATACTGCGTTTCTATAACGCTTTTAACTAGCGACAAGGGAAGTACTATGTCCTCTAGCATCAATAACTGTCTAAAAATTTTTTTCGCATATGATAATTTCAGATCTGGATTACTCGTTTTTAAAAAAGGAACGAATGCCCCTTCAGCAAACCATATACGGTCATAAAGTTCTACATATTTCTCTCTTTCAAGTGCAACATCTTTGTTTATAAATAGTCTATCAAGTATTTTTTTGTTTAAATTCATATAATATCTCCTATTAAAAAAATATGCACTAAACTTAAATTAGTGCATATTATTGATAATTAATACGGCAACACATTCTTGCGACAAGTTCCCACCTTTTTTATTTGGCATTAGAATATATTCTTGTTCATTTTCAGCTTTCATATATTTCGTTGCGAGCGCATGGTCATACTGATATGCTATCTCATATGTTTGTTCCGTAATTCTTGACGGTAAATGAGAATAAAGTCCGTAAATAAAATTTATAAAAAAGTCTACTACATACCAAATACATTTAAATTTAATGTAATAGCTTTGATATTGATTTTTCGTTTTTGACAATACAAACAACCGTTCTTCAATTTTTTTGATATAAACTTTATAACATACCTCGGCGTTTTTCTTAATATGTTGAAACGCCTTATCCAAATCTCGAGATTGAAAACTACTATGTTTATAATTTACTTTAGTTTCTTTTTTATTACAATTTGAATTGTACTCATCAAACATGCATGAAACAAAATGACTCCTTATGTCTTCATGACCACCAAAATATTTTTCAACTATTCTTTGTGTCTCAGGTGTTATTATCATCTTTGGTTTTTTATTTACTTTTAGAGATACTTTTAATGCCTGAGGAATTGAAAATTTATAACTTCCCCGAAGCGTCTCAACATCGTTTAATGGCAATTCGTCACCCGTAATAAAGTTATTCAAACGGTCGAAGCATATTCTTATTTCAGAATCCCTATACGGAGCAATTTGTCCCGTAATCTTGTGTCCAGTATGTTTTTTTCTAAATTGCCGCATAAAACATCCTCCTTTAAAGCCATCTTTTTAATAATATCAAATTCGACATATTTTGACAAGCATAATGTTATATCAATATTTTTATGATAGCCTTAAACAACATTTATGCCTTTTCTAAAAATAAGTATTTATCATTAAATAATTAACCACTCAACTACACCCTAGATGTATCATTTTTTTGTCAAAATTTGTTTTCAAATATTATTTTTTAAGTGGGTGCAAAAAATTTGCACCCACTTATTTCAGTTATATAATTCATTTATACATTCCCGTCCTTGCGCACGCATTAAGTCGGTTATTTAGACGTAGACCTTAAATGTCATCTTCATATTCGCGTGTCCAAGTCTTGTTTGTATGTACTTCGGTTCTACACCGTTTTCTGCAAGCATACTTGCGTGTGTCATTCTTAAAGAGTGAAAATCAAACTTGGAGAATATATCCCGTTTAATTATACGAGACGCGTGTTGCATTGTCCGCGAACTTATATACGTTCCGTCTTCCCTTATACAAACTAAATGTACAGGAAAGCCTTTATCGTCACAGCTTATTCTATTTACGCTTACGGGGTTTTCGGGCTGAACACCACTAAACGACAGCGCTTCCTCGGCATAGTATCTTGTATAATACTCAGCATAATATTCTTTGGCACGTTGTTGTCTTTCCTTTTCTCGCGACAGTAATTCTGTTAACGAATCGCTCAGTTCTATTGTCCTTTAAGAATTATACTTCGGCTCTGTAAAATACCAATACCCGTTACCGCACTCCGCCGAGCCGTTCTTCTCTATTTTGTCCAACTGCTCACGTTCGGTATCCGTCATCCACTGCGCTTGACGGTTTACACGCAAGACCTTGTTTTTCAAATCAATATCTTCCCAACAAAGCCCGTATACTTCGCTCAAACGCAATCCGCATTCATAGCCTAATTTCAATGGTATGTACTGCGATGTGCGTTCCGGAAAGCGCGCAAATATTTTTTCCATAGCGTCTGCCGGTATCAAATGATGTGGAGACATTCGTGTTTTAACCTTAGGTTGTCTATTCTTAGGTATCTTCAATCTTACGGCAGGCGAACGCGCAATAAAGTGATGGTCTTCCGCGTAATTAAGACTTTTGCTTAGTAATCCTTTAAACACTATTAAAGAATTATGCGCGTAGCCTTTATCAAACAAGTCGGTTAAAAACGCTTGCAACACTTCTCGCGTAATAGATTTATGTTTATACTTACCTAATTTAGGCTTTAAGATATTATCTACCTTTTTAATATAAATGCTTACTATATTAGGTTTTAAGTCTATCATACAGTCATTTGTAATCCAATAATCCAAATAAATTCGCAAAAGATATTTCATCCTTCTCTATTACATTACCGAAATTCTCATAATGCCTTAATGCAGCATTACCAGCTTTCAATGCATCCGCCTTAGTTTTAAAACCGCATTTTGTTTCCCACCTACGTTTTCCGTCTACGGAAGCAATTTCAAATCTATACTCGTAAACAATACCGTTTTTTTTGACGTTTCCTAATGTTTAATTCAACTTTGCGTAATTGCAGACTCCGGTACTCCCGTCATCACACAGCCTTGTTTCCAAAGTCCCACGCCATTTTGTAAATTTTCCAATAACGCATCCACTATTTCCTTTCTCTGCGGCGTTAGTCTCTTGTAACCGTCGTTATTCAATTACTACACCGCCTTCTCGCTAATCAACGGTTCTTCATCGAAATAATTTCCGTCAGTTGTATCAAACCGTTCGTCTACGTCGTAACCGCTTACAATCTGTATTTCTGTTACTTTGTTTGGTTCGTTTTTCAATTTTCCGCCTTAAATTCATAAAGTAGTCAATTTGTGCAATTATTCGCTCATTTTTTAGTAATTCGCTTGTTGTTAACAGTCTTGGGCATTGTATTCATTTTTTAAAAATATGTTTTTCGTGTAAATTTATTTAAAAGTTAAGCGTCTTTTCGTGCAATTCTAATCGTTTTCTACTTGCCTCTTCGTGCATACAATACACATTGTGTGTGAAAGTGTTATGTTATTGCATTTTTCCAAAACATTTAGTGTATTATGTTGACATTTTTCCAAATTTGGTTATACTTGTATTAAACGGAGGTTATTTATATGGATAGACTAATAATGCAAGAATTACTGCAATGGAAAAATTCCGTCGACCGTAAGCCGCTTTTGCTTAAAGGCGCAAGACAGGTAGGCAAAACATTTGTGTGTTTAGATTTTGGAAAACAATATTACCAAAACGTAGTATATCTACACTTCGAAGGTGCACCCGCTACCTTACGCGGAATATTTCAAGCGGACTTGAATCCGAACAGAATTATTGAAGAACTTTCCGTTTATACCAAGCAAACTATTTTGCCTGAAAAAACATTGCTTATTTTTGACGAAATTCAGGCTTGTGAAGAAGCGCTAACATCATTAAAGTATTTTAACGAAGAAGCAAACGATTACCACATAATTGCCGCCGGTAGTTTTTTAGGACTCGCTCTTAACCGTGAAAAGTATTCTTTCCCCGTAGGCAAAGTTGACTTAAAAACTTTGTATCCGTTAAACTTTAAGGAATTCCTTTTGGCTGTTGGCGAGAATTCGCTTGTGCAGAAAATAGAAGAAGCATACGCCAACACTACTCCGCTTGCAGACGTTTACCACGAAGCCGCAACAGATTGGTACAAAAAGTATCTTGTTGTAGGCGGTTATCCTGCGGTAGTTACCAAATTTGCAGAAACGAGTGACTACAATACAGTTCGTGCTGAACAAGCAAATATTGCCGATTCGTACATTGCGGATATGGCTAAATATGCAACTCCGCAAGAAACAGTACGCAGTATTGCAATTTTTAATACGTTACCCTCACAACTGGCAAAAGAAAATACAAAGTTTCAATACTCAGTTATTAAGAGCAATGCTCGTGCAAAAGATTACGAATCGTCATTGCATTGGTTAAAAAATGCAAGCGTCGTATTGGAAAATTTAAAAATTACCGAAGGCAAAATACCCGAAACAGTTTATGAAGAACCTAATTCTTTCAAAATTTATTACTCTGACGTAGGATTGCTTTGCTTAAAATCCGGTATTTTACCGCAAGATATACTTGTAAACAGTAATATTTCGGATCGTGCACGCGGATTGCTTGCGGAAAATTACGTTGCACAGCAACTTGTATCGAGTGGATACAAACCGCATTATTGGGAATATAACGGTCAATACGAAGTAGATTTTGTTTGCCGAATTAATGACGACCTTATTCCTATCGAAGCAAAATGGGACAAAAATGTCAAAGCAAGCAGTTTAAATGTGTATACAAAAAAATACACACCGTCTTATTCTATTAGAGTTTCGCTTAAAAATTTGGGGTTTGAAAACAACATTAAATCCATACCGCTCTATGCACTATTTTGTTTGTAAAAAACTGTATCTCGGCTACGGCGTATTCGCCGTAGCCTTTTTCTTTCCACTCCCCTTTTAACTGTTCTTGTATTAAATTAAAATACGGTTTATGTATCTCTATTTCCAAATACTTCCGTTTACTCTTTTTTGCTTCAAGTAAATGCCTTCCGCTTCCTGCGCAAGGATCGAATAGCAAATCTCCCTCGTCGGTATTGTCTTGTATTAACTCTAAAATTAAGTCCTTATTCTTCTCGGTTGGGTGCAGTTTAGATGTTCCGTTAGGAAACTAAAATACTGTGTTCTTACAATGCGCGTTAAACTTACCTCCTCTCTTTTTGAACCATACTCCCAACTCCACTCCGCTTAAATACGCATGCTTACCGTTCATAGGACTCGGGTTGCTTTTCTGCCATACTACTGCTCTTGTCGTGCTTTTTTGTTTCCAAAACAACTGAATATGTAACTGAGCTGCTCTTTACCGCAAAATATACAAATACTGTTTTTCGTAACCCTAAACACTTCGTCTAAAAAAAGTCCTAAGTCAAAAGTTAAATTATCTGCTTTTGTTTGTCTAAATTTCTCAAACTGTATTGCATATTCAGTGAACGAAAAATACACAAGTGCTGCATGATAAATATAAAAGTTATGCAGGACGAGGATTTACTTATATGCGGATACCATCCTGATGTAGACGGTCAACCGAAAGATTTAGTGTTAGGCTACTATGACGATAACGGAAAACTGCAAAGCCGCGGCAAAGTCTATTTGGGAGTATCTAAGCAAGAACGTAAGATAATATTCGACTTTGCCAAAACGCATACCGTAACCAAACCCCATTTTGATAAATACAAAAACATAGTATGGCTGGAACCGATACTTGTAGGCACTGCACACTTTATGCAAGAAACGGAAAACGGTACGATGCGCCAACCCGTTTGGAAAGGATTAAGAGTCGATGTATGACGGCTTATAAGCT
>CAMRVD010000051.1 GCA_947054085.1 uncultured Clostridia bacterium
TGGACTTTATTTTATTATTTGTGGCATATTATCTATTTTTTGTAAATAATCTATTTTGCCTAATTTATCTTTTATTAAATTTTTATCTTTATCGGTTAATTTATTTTCTAACTCGTTTATATTTATATAAACATCTTGTAATGTTTCTTCTACTAACAATTGAGTTTCGTCTTTAAACTTTTTTGGTGCATTTAAATGTGCAATAACCGCAGCATTATATAAATTTAATTTTAAATTTAAATATTTAACACTTAAATTATTATCAAATAATTCGATAGGCAAAGTTAAACTTTTACTAAAACTATCAATTGTTGCTTTATAAATATGCTCAGTAGCCTCTTTAAGCCATAAATCTGGCCTGCTACGCCTATACAAACCTAAGTCTATAAAAGTAAAGCCTGTATCTTTATGGTATAGTACATTACATAAACTTTCGGTATCTATATTTAAACCCGAACTTTCTATTTTTATAGCATCTAAAATAAATTTACTTAAATGGTCTAAGGATATACTATTATACAAATCTAACCTATTTATAGTATTATTAATACATTCCTTAATTGCAGGGTCGTTAACTATCTTATATAAATTTCGTTTTAAGCTTTTATCGGTTTTTGCAATAACTAAAAGTAAAGATATATCGTCTTCGTCTATGCCAGGATAAGCAATCTTCTTAAAAATTGTATTGCCTTTTATATACTTTAAATACATTCCACGAATGTTTTCGTAAGGCCAGCTAACTAAATAACTATCCTTAGCTTTTAACACTTTAGATAACAATTTGTAGTATTTAGCTTTATCATTTTTATCTTTCGCATAAATAACATCATCGCATCTATTTAGTATCGCATGCATTTTATTAGGACTAATTTTAAGGTTATCTATCATATAAATAGTTTGCACATTTACACCACTATCATATAATTTATCTAACTTATTTTTTACTTTTTGAATATCTTCATTTTTTCCTTGCTGGGTAATTTTATAAACGCATTTAAATTTATTAGCATCAACAAAAAAAACACCAGAAAATTCGCCAGTTCCAACTAGTATTTTTGGCACTTTACCGCTTTTAAGATCTTCTTCTATTACATTAGCGATTTCTGCAAGTCTTAAATTAGTAAACTCATCAAACTTATTCATAATTTTATTATATCACATAATAAAAAAATTTCAATAACAAAATAAAAAATGCCTACAAATAGGCATTTTTATTAATACAGCATTACACTAATTTTACATTATTTTCGCCAAGCATATTTTTTAGCTCGCTAATAAGTGCGGCAGTTGGTTCTACCAAAATACCAAGAGGGTATGCCTTTTTATCCCAAACAGCCCTAACTTGAGTGTTTCCACAATAGCTTATTAAAATATTATTAACAGCGTTTAAAATACGCTCGTTTTGTATATCAAATTGCAAGTATAAAATATGATTACTTAAATTATTAGTTTCGCCAAATACTATTCTTTCTTTTTTATATGATATTGTATTATATTGGTCTGATTCTTCACCAACAAAATTAATATTTTCTGCAATAATTGTTGGAGTAAAACCTTCTCTTACAGATAGCCTGCCATTAACAACAACAATTTTATCTTCGGCAAGTTTAGCTTTAACTTGATCAAAAAGCCTAGCGTAGATCATTACAGAAAATGTTCCATACAAATCTTCGACATCTAGTATTGCCATGGTTTTGTTATCTTTGGTTATTTTGCGATTTACTTTATTTATTATACCACCACAAATAACCTTGCTGCCGTCATCTAAACCATACTCTTTAAGACCACTAACATTGGCTTCTTGTGTGTCGTTATCTTCATCTACAATGTCATTTGCCGAATCATTCTCCTTTACCATACTACTATTAAAAGTAAAGGTTTTAGCCAGTTCCATATGCTCCTCTAAAGGATGTCCCGAAATATATATGCCCAAAGCTTCTTTTTCGTGTTTTAGCTTGGTTTTTAAGTCGTATTCTTCTATGTTAGGATAATTGATTATAATACTACTTTCTTGTGTGCTTAACATAGAACTAAACAAACTAAACTGACCTGCAGCTTTAGACTGTTTTTCTTTTATTGCCTGAGCTAACGCGTTTTCGTAAACAGCTATCATTTGGCTACGACGCACGCCAAAACAATCAAAAGCTCCACTGTATATCATGCCCTCTATAACGCGTTTATTAATTTGCAAATCTACCGTACGGCTTAAAAAGTTTTCCAAACTTTTGTAATTACCATTTTTTTGGCGCTCGGCTACAATGCCGTCACAAACGCCCTCTCCTATACCTTTTATTGCACACAATCCAAAGCGCATTTTATTATCTTTAAAAGTAAACTTAGTTTCGCTTACATTAATGTCTGGAGGCAAAACTTCGATACCTTCCGACCTAGAGTAGCTTACATAATGGCTCATTTCGTCAGCTTTGTTAATACGATTGTTTATGACCGCCGTCATAAATTCGCCTTTGTAATAGTTCTTTAAGTATGCCGTCTGATAAGCTATGTATGCATAACATGCAGCGTGCGATTTATTAAAGGCGTATTTAGCAAAGCTTTCCATTTCCGACCATATTTGTTCGCCTACTTCTATTTTTATACCACGTTTTACAATTCCGTCTATGGCAGGCTTTCCATCTTCTGCTGGTTTACCGTATAACCAAATTTGTTTTTCGGCTTTCATGGCGTCAACTTTCTTTTTACTCATCATACGCCTAACCATGTCCGCTTGACCAAGTGTATAGCCTGCAAGAACTTGCAAAATACGCTGAACTTGCTCCTGATACACAATACAACCATAGGTTACATTTAAAATGTTTTCTAGCAGTGGGTGAGCATATGTTGTATCCGCTGGATTATGTTTGTTATGCACAAACCTAGGGATAATATCCATAGGGCCGGGTCTATACAGAGCCACACCCGCGATAATATCTTCTAGGTGGGTTGGCTTTAGTTCCTTCATAAACTTTTGAAACCCGCCACTTTCTAGCTGGAATATAGCCGTTGTATTACCAGACGCTATAAGTTCATAAACTTTTGGGTCTTCGTAGCCAATCTTGTTAAAGTCTATGTCTACGCCATGATTCTCTTTTACAAGCTGTTTACAAGTCTTAATATCGTTAAGGTTGCACAGACCTAAAAAGTCCATTTTAAGGTGACCTAAACGTTCTATATCTGCAGCTTCGTACTGAGTGGTTAAAATGTCTCCGTTTCTGCCAATTGGAATATAATTTTCTAATGTGTCAAAGCCAATAAGTACGCCACAAGCATGTGTTCCTGTTTGCCGCGGCATTCCCTCTAGTTTGCTTGCAATATCTACAACCTTTTTAATGTCTGGGTTATTGTTATAAATTTCTACAAGTTCTGGGATAGCCCCATCTTTATTACTACCTAATCCAAAGCACTTTTTTAGTAGTTCGTGGTGTTTAGCAGCATCCATATCGGTAGGGATAATTTTGGTTACCTTATCGGTTTCGCTATATGGTATACGTAAAACTCTGCCAACATCTTTAATCGCCATTTTGGCAGCAAGAGTACCAAAGGTTACAATGTTTACAACCTTGTCTTCACCGTATTTTTGCTTGGTATAATCTATTACCTTTTGCCTACCATCGTCGGAAAAGTCTATATCAAAATCGGGTGCGGTTACACGCTCCATATGCAAGAATCTTTCAAAAAGTAGGTCGTATTTAAGTGGGTCTACGTCGGTAATGTTAATAGTGTATGCAACAATACTTCCAGCCCCTGAACCTCTACCTTGTCCAACTGGTACGCCCATATCATGAGCAGCTTTTATATAGTCCCTTACCGTTAAAAAGTACTGCGAAAACCCAAGTTTATTTATAACATAAAGTTCGCTTTCTACACGATCGCGAATTTCCTTAGTTTCGTTGCCGTAACGACTTTTTATGCCTTGTTCTACCAAATCCCTAATAAATTCATCGCAAGTTTGCCCAGTTGGCGGCTGATAATTAGGAAAGTGATACATGTTTTTATCTAGGTTTTGAGTTTTTGCTTGTTTAAAATCAAAGTTACATTTAAGAGCAATTTCGATTGTATTATCTATGGCTTCCTCGTCGTCCGGAAGAGCTTTTAACATTTGCTCTCTGCTTTTAAAATAGTATTCGCTACCAGACATTTTTAATCGGTCGGTATCGTCTACCGTTTTTTGCATAGATATACACATAAGTATATCTTGTAGTTCCGCGTCTTCTTTATAAATATAGTGCACATCGTTAGTAGCAACAAGTTTTATATTGTATTTTTTAGCGTATTCTTTTAACTGATTATTTACAAGAGTTTGCTCTTGTATGTATGCACGATATTCCTCAGTTAATTCCTGAGGATTATCAGGTCTGTGCATTTGAATTTCTAAATAAAAATCTTCGCCAAATACTTGTTTAAACCAAACTACTTGTTTTTCGGCTTCTTCTAACTGACGCTTTAAAATAAGCTGAGGCACTGTTCCTGCAATACATGCCGATGTACAAATAAGCCCAGCACTATGATCTTTTAATGTTTTGTAATCTATCCTAGGTTTGTAATAAAATCCATCTCTAAAAGCTATAGAGTTTAGTTTACATAAATTTAAATACCCTTCTTCGTTTTTTGCAAGCAGTATAAGATGCTCTAACTTTTGTTTTCCATTTTTATTAAGTAAGTCGTCTGCTACATACATTTCGCAGCCGATTATTGGTTTTATTCCTGCTGCTTTGCATGCATCGTAAAAGCGTATTGCACCGTACATATTTCCGTGGTCGGTTATAGCAATTGCTGGCATACCCATTTCTTTAGCCACTTTTACAACTTTTTCTATTCTGGTACAACCATCTAAAAGGCTATACTCTGTATGCAGATGTAAATGAACAAAATTTTTAGATTCTATAATATCTTTTAAATTTTTGGTTTTTGTAATCGCCTTTTTATTTTCGGTTAGCCTTTGCACTAAATTTAGGTTTTTATCTGATAAAAATTTTACACCTTTTGTTTGAATGTATTTTAAACTAAGCTTAGTCATCTGCCTCTCCTAATTCTTTAGATATTTGCATAAGTTTTCGAAGCCTTAAATTAACTGCCGATTTACTCACACCCATATTGTCTGCCAATTCCTGTAACGTTGCTTCTGGGTTTTTAAGCCTTAGCTCTGCCATTTGCTTTAAACTATTAGGTAAGTTATTAAGTCCTATGGTTGTATCTATTGTTTTTATAGCTTCTACTTGCTTTATTCCGGCTACTACAGCTTTGTCGATATTTGCATTTATACAATTACTTTGTCGATTAATTAAGTTTCGCATACTGCGATCTACTAATTTACTTTCTAAACTTAAGTAGGATTTTGCAGCACCCATTAAACCCACGACATTGCTTATCTGCTCACCAACTTTTAAATATACAATATATTCGTCACCACGCTGAACCATTTTAGTAAAAATATCTTCGCTTGCAAGTATTTCTTGAATTACTTCTGCCTGATTGCTACTATTAAAGCTCCATTCCATATGATAACCACTATTAGCTGCATCGGTTGGAACGCTTACAGTTCCTCCACCCAAAAAAGTACCAGCTAAAAAAGCTAATCGCCCATCGCGTTCGATTCTTAAATGGTTATCCCCAGCTAAGTTTAAATTTAATCTACCACGTTCATCACGCGAAAGAACACCGCAATCAAAAAGTATATTATTAGCACTTGACGAATCCAGATTTAGCGTTTTTCTTAAATTACCTTGTATTTCTAAACTACTTTGCGGAAACATTTTTAATATAAGTTTTTGACTAAATTTTATAAGATCATCGTTATCTGTTGTTATACTAAAGGACATTTGTTTGCTAGATAAAACAATGCTACCAGCAGTTATAATAATTCCGCATAGCAAACTAAGCTCCGAGCCAGCAAAGCTGGAACTTGAAATAATTTCTTGTTTTACTTTTGTAGAAAATGTCATTAAGTATTTCCTTTGGGTTTTATAGCATTTAAATAAAAAATATTTATCTTTACGCTTAGTCTAATACACCTATTTTTTTGTAAAGCCTGCAAGGTTATCTATATTTTTAACTCTATCTATAGGAATATTATGTTTTACAATAAAATCTAAACAATTTTGGACATCTGCAATGCGATTTTTACTATGGGCATCGCTACTTACAACAAAATCCACTCCGCTATCTAATAAAATTTTTACATCTGTGTCTGTTAATTTTAAATGCTTAGCGTTTAATTCTATTATAGTTCCCCTAGCTTTAGCAGCTTTTGCAACAAGCTTTGTATCTACTTTTATATATTCGTTTAAATGAGTTATTATATTTATATTATACTTGTTAATAGCATTTACATAAGCATTGGTATTTTTTAAAATCTGCTCGGGCGTATTACGATTTTTTTTGTCAAAATATTTTATAAAATCGCACTTTGTACCCTTATGATATCCCATTAACAATATGTCTAATTTAGATAATTGTTCGGCGGTTAAATCTATAGTTCCATCGCCGCCAATAATATTTGCTTCTATTCCAAAAAATACAGGCATATTGTATTTTTTTGTAGCACGTAAACAATCAGATTTGGCTTTATCTATATTTTTAGACTTAATACCAAACATTGTATGTTTTGGACCATGATCAGTTATGGCTATTTGTTTTAAACCAAGTCGTTTAGCTTCCGCCGTCATTTGATCTACATTATGTTTTGCGTGATACCACCTGCTATATCTGCTGTGAGTATGGTAATCGGCTAGTACATTCATAAGTTTCTCCCAAATATTCTATTTCTCTTTCTAATTTTATATTAAATTTTTTGTATACCTCAGATTGAGCTAAGTTTACTAAATATTTTACACTGTCAGCACTTGCTGTACCTAAGTTTATTATAAAGTTTGCATGAATATCGCTTATCTGAGCTCCTTTATAAATAGTCCCCTTTAAGCCGGCATTTTGAATAAGCATGCCTGCAGCACCCTCTGTATGTTTTTTAAACACGCTACCAGCACTTGGAGCTTGCGGTTGAGTACTTATTCGCTTTAGTGCAGCTTCCTTCATGCTTTGCTTTATTGTTTGCATTTGCAACGGCTTTAAATTAAAGGTTGCCGATATAATTATTGCACCATTGTTTTTAAAAGCAGAGTGTCTGTACGAAAGGTCTGCAAAACCTGCTGGTTTACTTACAAGTTTACCATTTATAAAAACTAGCAAACTTTCTAACGTATCACTAATGCTTTGCCCAAATGCCCCTGCATTATTAAATACCGCTCCACCAATAGTTCCGGGTATTCCAATTAGCCTTTCGAGCCCACTAAGCGAATGCTCCACCGCGTATCTACAAACCTCGCTAAGACAAGTACCGCTGCTAACTGTAACTCTTGTGCCGTGTAAAGCAATTTTTTCAGCTATGTATTTAGTAGTTAAAAATACTCCTCGGTTTATGCCGTCCTCTGGCAAAATATTCGACATATTACCTATAACTTTAAACGGTATTAGGTTATTTGTTAAAACCTTTAAACATTCGCAAAGTTCTGCCGTAGTTTTTGGGCATATTAGATACTCTAGTTTACCGCCCAATTTAAAAGAACAATGGTCGCTTGCATTCTCTAGATACCTAATTTCTGCTGTAAAGGATGAAAAAACATCTCTATTCATATATTACCTCAAATTAAAAAATTTTTCAATTATATATATAATATTTTTATAAATATATCTATTA
>CAMRVD010000052.1 GCA_947054085.1 uncultured Clostridia bacterium
TATTGCTTTGCCAGTTCACGAATGGGCGCATGCATATGTGGCTTATAAACAGGGCGACCCAACTGCAAAAACACTGGGCAGATTAACACTTGCTCCTTTTGCTCACTTTGATTTTATAGGTTTTTTATGCTTGTTTGTATTTGGCTTTGGTTGGGCAAAACCAGTTCCGATAGATTCACGAAATTTTAAATATAGTAAAAAGAGCGATTTTTTGGTTTCTATTGCTGGTGTATGTGCAAACTTAATAACTGGTGTTTTCTTTATTATACTAAGTTGCGGTTTACACAGATTCGCTCCTAACTTTGCAACCGATTGGGGTATATATGGTTACTGTTTAAATATATTTTTACAAGTAGTAATTCAATTAAATTTTGTTTTAGCATTTTTTAATATACTGCCAATTTATCCACTAGATGGCTTTAGAGTTATCGAAACTTTTAGTAAACCAAATAATAGATTTGTAATCTTTATGAAAAGATATTCTAATTTGATATTGATAATATTAGTATTGTTTACTTATTTTTTAGATTATTATTTTGCCTACACAGCAGGTCAACTAATATCAGGACTTACTTGGGTGTTTGATAAATTTTTTGGGTTATTTTAATATTATTAGAGGGTACATATGGAAGAATTGATAAATTTAGATAACAAAGTAGCTCAAAATGCAGATAATTTGCAAGAAACTATTATATCGAACGAACAAATTGATGTTAATCTGCAAAATTGCAATCATATAACTGCAAATTCCTATGATTTTTACGGAATAAAATTGGATTCTGCTGGAAAACAAATATTAGAAAATGCAGAAGAAAATGATGCATACAAGTTTAAGCTAGACAATTTTGATGGTCCACTGGATTTATTGCTGCATTTAATTAAACAAGCAAAGATAGACATAAAAGATATATTCGTTTCTAAAATTACTGAGCAATATTTGGAGATAATTAATAATATAGAAAATATCGATGTAGAAAAGGCTTCCGAATTTATTTCCATGGCAGCAACACTACTTGAAATAAAATCTAAAAAATTACTTCCTAAACCAGCAGAAGTTTTACCAGACGAAGAAGATCCCGAACTAAGGTTAATTCGTCAAATAGAGGAATATAAACTATTTAAAGAAGCTAGCGAAAAGTTAAAACAAATAGAAGATGTAGATAGGCTTTACAAGCAGCCCGAAAAATCGGTAGGAGAATTTAAATATATACTTCCTGATAAACTTAGTCTAGAGCTATTAACTCAAGCTTTTTATAAACTGTTAGAGCGTCAAACAGTTAAGACTCAGGAAATAACCGAACGCAAAATAGTTAAGGATCGTTTTACAGTTGCACAAAAAATTGCACAAATAAAAGACGATTTAATAACAAAAAAACATTTTAAATTTAGCCAATTATTTGAGGCTGATTATAGTAAATCGGAGATTATAAATACATTTTTAGCTTTGCTAGAATTATTAAAAGGTCAGCTTATTACTGCAGTTCAGCCATCTGCTTATGCAGATATCGAAATTTATAAAAAAGAAGAGTAATATTATGGAAAATTTAGGTAGCATTTTAGAAGGTATACTTTTTGTATCTGGCGAGCCAGTTGCAATAGCCGATATAACGGCTAAAATTGATGTAACAAAATTACAGGTAGAAAAAGCAGCAAAACAATTGCAAGAAAAGTATAATAGTGCAAGCGGCATAAATTTGCTTATTTTTAACGATAAGCTACAGTTTTCGTCTAATCCAAAATTTGCGGAAGAAGTTAGCTCGGTATTAAATCCTATTAGACAACGCAACTTAACAAAGTCTACTATGGAAACAGCATCGATCATAGCTTATAAACAGCCTATAACTCGGTCAGAAATAGAAGAAATCAGAGGAGTGTCTTGCGATTACGCTATAAATCTATTACTGGAACATAAACTAATAGAAATAGTAGGCAGAAAAGATACTGTAGGTCATCCTGCATTGTTTGGTACAACCGACGAATTTTTAAAACGCTTTGATATTTCTAGTATTAGCGACCTTCCAGATTATAACCAAATGTTAGAGGATATCAAAAAAATTAATCAAAAATTGCAAGACGATGCTTTGTACAATAATTTTAAGGTAGAAGAAGTTTCCGAAGAAGAACTAGACCATAAACTAAAAACTATTGCAAACGATTTGGATGATAATAATCAATTAACCGAGTCAGAATTTATCGACCCAAATGGTAATATGCAAGACTATGATAGCGATAATGATGCAATTTTGTAAAAGATAGATATTTAAAGTTTTTAATAGGGATACGTAGTAATTAAAGGTTACATTGTATCTCTTTTTTTGTACAATTTTAATAATTTTATTAACTGGTGTTTTGTTTGCATAAAACCATATTCTAAAGCAAATAACTAAAATATGAGGGCACTACTAATTGGATTTTTATTACTGATATTTATAATTTTAATACTAGCATTGCCGTTTAAGGTTAAAGTAAAAATGCATGTAAATTTAATCAATCCTCAAGCTTACTACAGTATAAAAGTTGCCTTCTTAAAGCTTATATGTGGCAAAACATATATCCAAAGTAACAAATTTATTGTGCAAAATACTCATAATATTTTTAAAACCGAAGGCAAGATGAGTAAAAAAGAAGCCTGCATAATTAAACAGATTATAAAAAATATCAATATAACAAGAGCAGAAATTTATTTTACTGGTGGTATAAAGGACGATGCCTATCAAACCGCAATGCTTTGCGGAAATATGTATGCTATAAGTTCTGCAATAACTGCATACCTAATAACTAATAACAACTTTATTAATATTTATCAGGACATTGATACCGATTTTAACAATGACGCTTTAGATCTATCTGTTAGTGCAATTGTAGAACTAAGTATTTTAGATATAATTTTTGCTGTAATAATTGGAAGCAATAAAGTAAAGGAGAAAGAAAATGGAAAAATCTAACAAAATTCAGGAAATAATGAATAACGCAATCGAAAAAATTAAGAATGTAATAGATACATCTACTGTAGTTGGAGAGCCAATTAAAACGCCTTCTGGCTACGTTATTCCGCTAACAAAAGTAAGCATAGGCTTTGTTGCTGGCGGCGGAGAATATTCTGCAGATGATAAGCCAATAAAAACCACTGGTGACTATCCATTTGCTGGCGGCACTGGTGCTGGCGTTTGCGTTCAGCCAATTGCTTTTTTATCTGTCGAGGACTCCAAAATAGGTCTTATTAAAGTAGAGGGTAAAACAACTTTAGATAAACTAGTAGACATTATTCCAAAAGTGACTGAAAGTATTACTGACGCAATAAAGGAGAAATAATTAGTTTTATGATTAAAAAAATAAGTTTAAGTGTTTTATATGTATTTACTTTTGTAGTAGCTGTAGCATTTGGTAGCTTTGTAGTTGTTAAAAGTTTTGGACTGGCTACAAATCAAAACAATACTATTACAATTGGATCTAAAACTTATAATACCGAGGCAGAGGGATTAATGCTTATGGAGGCAAATAGTGGCAGAGTAATTTCTAGTCATAATGCCGACAAAAAACTGCCTATGGCAAGTTTGACAAAAATTATTACGGCGATAGTCGCTATAGAAAAAAATAAGGATTTAGATACCAAACTAGCTATTCCTAAAGAAGCCGTTGGCATAGAGGGTTCTAGCATCTATTTAAGAGCTGGCGAGCATCTTACCATTCGCGAACTACTATATGGATTGATGCTTCGTTCTGGTAACGATGCTGCTACTGCAATTGCAATACTTACAAGCGGAAGTGTACCTGCCTTTATGGAAGAATGTAATAACTTTTGTACTAACTTAGGTCTAACTAGCACGCATTTAGTTACTCCTAGTGGGCTTCATGACGATGACCATTATACCACGGCATCAGACCTTGCTAAAATTACCGCATATGCACTAAAAAATAAAACTTTTGCAGAAATCGTAAAAACTACAACAAAAACCATTCCTAACGAACTTGGTAAATACGACCACCGCGATTTAGTTAATAAAAATAAATTTCTAGCTATGGTAGAAGGTGCTGACGGCGTAAAAACTGGCTACACTACAAAAGCAGGCAGATGTTTTGTTGGTAGTGCTACTCGCGAGGATGATGGTTTAAAAATAGTGTGTGTGCTACTTAATTGCAGACCAATGTTTCAAGAATGTAGAGCGTTTATTCAAGCAGCACTAGATAGTTATAAAATGCACAATCTTTTAGATGACGGTTACGAAAGTGCCATAAATATAAACAAAAGCGAACAAAAAAGTACAATGGCAAAAAGCGAAAAAGGTTTTGCGTATCCTCTAACCGAGGACGAGGTAAACAAAATAGAATATCACGATACATTAAGCCTAAGTTACGATGCACCACTGTCTAAGCATCAAAAAGTGGGCGAAATTAAAGTTTTGCTTAATAATCAGTTGATTTTTTGTGATAATATCTATACTATAGAAGAAGTGAAAGATAATACTTATAAAAGTGCGTTAGATAAAGTTATAGATAAGTTTAATAGCGACTTGTAGGTATAAATAAGATTTGGTATCACGATGAACGAGCAAGTAAATTGTTAGTAATATCAAATTAATTTATCTTTACATAGGTGGACAATGCGAATAAATAAATATTTGGCAAGCACAGGCATAGCAAGTAGGCGTAAGGCGGAAGCATATGTGTTGGCTGGCAGAGTATCAGTTAATGGCAAGGTTATAGATAGCCTTGCTTTTGATGTTGACAAAAAAGATGTTGTTATGGTTGACGGAAAGCCAGTAGCAGAAAAGCAACTTGCATACATTATGTTACATAAGCCTAAAGGCTACATAACCAGTTTAAAGGACGACAAGGGGCGTAAAACTGTTATGGATTTACTACCTGCTGAGTACAAAAACCTAAAGCCAGTAGGTAGGCTAGACTACGATACAGAAGGCTTACTACTTCTTACCAACGACGGCGATTTGGCAAACCGACTTACCGACCCTAATGTAGAAATTACAAAAACCTATATGGTAAAAATAGAGGGTAAAATATCCGAAGGTCAGCTTGCGGTAATGCGTGCGGGCGTGGTTATAGATGGAGTTAGGTTAAAAAAGTGTAAAGCAAAAGTTACCGAGCAAGGGGAAAACTTTACTAAATTAGAGGTAAAGATAACCGAAGGCAAAAACCGTCAAATCCGCAAGATGTTTGATGCTGTTGGCGTAAATGTCAGCTTTTTAAAACGCACTGCTATAGAAGAACTAAAACTTGGTGGACTAACTCGTGGTAAGTGCCGCGAACTCCATCAAAACGAAATAGAATATTTACTTGCGTTATAAGGTATTAAATTTATGAATGTATGTATAATAGGCGGCGGGGCAAGTGGATGTCTTTGCGGAATACTGCTTGCAAAAAATGGTCATAGGGTTACTATTTACGAAAAGAACGACAAAATTGGCAAAAAACTTTATATAACTGGAAAGGGCAGATGTAATTTAACAAATGCTACTACCGGTGCGGAGTTTTTAAGTAATGTAGTTACCGGTAGCAAGTTTATTATGTCTGCCGAAACACGTTTTAACAGTAACGACACTATAGAACTTTTTAAAAGTTTTGGTGTGCCTTTAAAAATAGAACGAGGCAATAGGGTTTTTCCTGTAAGCGATAAGTCTAGCGATATTATTGCGGCACTTTATAGTCAGCTAAAAAAATATAAAGTAAATGTTCAGTTTAATAGTAATGTTACTGATATTTTACAGGAAAACGGCAAAGCTATTGGCGTTGTTGTAAATGGTACAAACCAATATTACGAAGCCGTTGTTGTTGCAACTGGTGGCAAAAGTTATGCTGCTACAGGCAGCACTGGGGACGGTTATACATGGGCAAAGCAGCTTGGGCATAAAATAATAGAGCCAGTACCAAGCCTAGTTGCAATTAATGTTACAGACAAAGATACTTTTGTGCTTCAAGGTCTAAGTTTAAAAAATGTTAGTGTTAGTGCTTATTGCGGTGATAAAAAAATCTATACTAGTTCAGTTGGCGAAATGCTATTTACTGCAACTGGGGTAAGCGGGCCACTTATTCTATCTCTTTCTGCTTATATAAACAGGTTAAATCCTAAGGATATAACTTTAGCTATAGATTTTAAGCCGGGGCTAACGCGTGAGCAGCTATCTAACCGCATAGCTCGCGAAATAGCAAATTTAGGGGCTAAACAAGTATCTAGTTTACTGGAAGAACTGCTTCCTAAAAGCTTGTGCGGAATATTTGCAAATAGATTAGGAGTGCTAGAAACATACAAAGCAAACCAACTAAACAAAGAAACTCGCGAAAGGCTTATTACCATGCTAAAAGGCTTTACCCTTAATGTAGAAAGCTTAGAGGATTTTGATAGGGCTGTTATAACTAGCGGCGGTGTTTGTACAAAAGAAGTATCGCCAAAGGATATGCAAAGCAAACTGATAAAAAACTTGTATTTTATAGGCGAAGTGCTAGATATCGATGCCCTTACCGGTGGGTTTAATTTGCAGCTTGCATTTAGCTCTGCAGTAGCTTGTGCAAGTAATTTAAGATAAGTATGCTTGTAGTAAAATTTTATAAGCATTATTTATTACATTAATTACAAACTCTTGGATGTCATCGCAATTTCATTAGCGTGGATGTGAGTATCAAATAGATACCTGTTTTATAGTAAAAGAGTGCTTAAAAAATTATTTAATGTAAATTAAGGAGAAAACATGATATTTATTTTAGCAGTCATATTTTTGTGGCCATTACTTATACTTATGCCAACAAAAGTAATCAAAAAAAAGAATTTCCCAAAAAAATCTAATAAGCAAGCTTTTGTAGTTTCCGCAAACCATTTAAGCAATTTTGATGTTGTGCTGTTTGATTTAAAATTTAGACGTAAAATTTATTATCTTGCAAAAAAAGAGTTGTTTAAAAACAAATTTTTCGGTTGGATTTTAACTAAACTTGGTGCTATAAAAATAGATAGACAAGCGGATAGTGATGTAGCGGCCTTTAAAAATGCCTTAAAAGTACTAAAAAATAACAAACCACTAGGAGTTTTCCCCGAAGGTACTCGTAATAAGGGCGACGAAACTGGCGATATGCTAGAAGCTAAAAGCGGTGCGATAGTGTTTGCAAGTAAAGCTGGCGTACCAATTATCCCTATGGCCATATACCGTAGGCCAAAACTATTTAGAACTAACAAAATTTTGGTAGGCGATCCATTTTATGTAGTTGGGGCAAACCCTAAAAAACTAACTAAAGAAGAAATCGAAGCCAACACTCAAAAACTTGTAGAAATTATTAATGGGCTGCATAGCCAACTAGTAGATAAGTTTGGCAAAAATAAGCACTAATTGTTTTGCAGCCTTGCTATTTTTAATAAAGTTTGGTATAGTAATTGGGTTATAAGAAAACTTAAACCCCAAAAAGCTGGGGTCCCCATAAGTTTAGAATAAACTGTATGGGGTATAGGAGCAACAATGCGATAATCAAGTTTAGATGCGCAAGCATTTAAACGATCAAGG
>CAMRVD010000053.1 GCA_947054085.1 uncultured Clostridia bacterium
GTAGGCGACCGCCACGAGCTAGCAATATAACTAATGTGAGTCATAAAATTATTACTATTACTTAATTATTAAGTAACAACCATTTATGCGAGTATTCTCCGTGGTGCTACCAGCTAAAATACACCAGCAGAAGCTGGTGTATTTTTATTGTAGTACTATTAGGAGAAGCGTACAGCAAATTTTTGCTAGTTCGCTTAGCCGAGCCGTAGGCGACCGCCACGAGCTAGCAATATAACTAATGTGAGTCATAAAATTATTACCATTACTTAATTATTAAGCAACCACCACTTATGCGAGTATTCTCCGTGGTGCTACCAGCTAAAATACACCAGCTTGTGCTGGTGTTTTTTATTGTAGTACTATTAGGAGAAGCGTACAGCAAATTTTTGCCAGTTCGCTTAGCCCGAACAAGATTAATAGATAATATATCGTTGTTAATTTGATATTGTATTAAACCATACATAATTATCTATGCCCAATAAATAAAAGATCCATTCGACTCGCTAAAGTTCGCTCAGGACGACGTAAGTATTATTACTATTTTTATGTTTTTACTTTTGGTAATCGCTTATAAATAGCAATAGGCTGTTATTTGTTAGATATTAAATTTATTTAATATTATATTTTAATATAAGACTTATTTGACTTAGTAAAAATATCTACTCTTCTTTATTTTTTCTGTCTATCCACTGACCGTCTATACGGATTTTATCTACCGATTGCGAGTTTTCGGGTATTTTGGGCACAAACTCGTCCTCGTATGCTTTTTGCTGAACTTGATATTCTTTATCGTATGCTTTTTGTCTTTCGTCTATAACTTCGGCAAGCAACACAGCATACCCATTGTTAATTTCCTTAATTTTTTCTTCGCCCCAAGCAGGATTTTTTACATTTTTTTTGCTCTTTAAAATTTCAGATACCTCGCCGCTCCACTGCAAGTTAATTTGTTCTATGCGTTTATCCAGTTCTTTTATATATTCTATATTGGTCATTAATTTTCCTTTATACTATTTGACAGATCGTTTACAACTACAAGCCTACTTGCAAGTTCTTTATCTTTATTTAAAGCCTTTAAACTATCAGCAAAAGTTTTATAATACATTGTATGATTATTTTTTATAGCTACCAAAAAACCATCTACCAATTTTAAATATTGTTCTTTGCTTACAAGTGCTTTAAATTTTTCTAACCCAACTAAATAGTCTTTTATATCATTAACTAAAAAATCCAGTCTATTAGAGATATCTCTATTTATTGTAGTTTCAGTTTTTTGAGTTTCAACTTTAGTAACCGATCCTTTATTAAACCTCTCTATAACCTTTTGTTTTAATGCAACTACCGTACAATCGCAAAACATAGAATATTGATCTTCGGCAAGAAAATAATTTGAAACAAGTTCGGTTACATTAACCTTTCCGTCGTCAATTGCCCTAAGCAAGCAAAATACAAAAGCGATAATTTTGTCCTTAGGTACAGCAAAGCTACCTTTTTTAGAAGTTGCCGCTTTATAACTACTTGCAAAGTTAAAATTTATCATAGATTCTGCAATAATGTTATACACCGCAGGAGTTAGTGCAATCGACTTTAAAATTTCGCTTATTCGTTTGTTTACTAAAATAAACTTGCTATTTTTCATATTATCGCAAGCGGTGGTAAATTGTTTAATTTGTTCTACTGAGTTTTCCATACTTTCACCCTACTAGTATTATTAGTCTTATCTTACCATAACAAACTAAATTGTGTAAAATAAATTTATAATATTAGTGAATAATAAGTGATATTTATAATATTTAGAGCAAATTATCGACAATTTATAGCTTACATAAAATATGATAACAATCAAATGGTCTGTTTAACTTCGTCGTCCTAAGGGAGCTGACACACACTAGCAGTGTATTGCTGGCAAGTCTAATGAATCTTTTATCTACTGATTACAAATCTTCGTTTATAATTAAAGTACATAATAATTAAATAATTTTAATTAAACTTATCTTTTATGCAACGCTTGTAATTGACAAACTTTGTTACATTTTTAGTAAATAGACTAAAAATAAACAAAACCTCTCGCTTTTTTTAAAAGTTTGTGTTATAATATCACCGAAATTTTACGGAGGAGTCTATGGATACTACCAACAACACAACCATTAGCAAGCTTGTGCTATTGTATGTTTTTGACAACATGGAAATGCCCTTAACCGATGCCAGCATAACCGAAATGTGTTGTAGCCAAAATACATGGATAAGCTATATTACATGTAAGGAAGTACTTACCGACCTGCTAGATACTGGGTTTATAATCGAAAGCACAAACTCTTCGGGCGACAAGTATTATACAATAACAAACGACGGCAGATCCTGTTTAAGTTACTTTTTTACTAAGATTCCTGCAAGCTTAAGGGAAGAAATCGCTTCCTTTATAAAAGCCAACCGATTAGCCTTTAGACGCCGCCAAGAATATTTTAGAGATTATTATAAAAACGCGGACGGCTCGTACACAGTTCTTCTTAGAATTGTAGAGCCTCTTGGCACTAAACTAGAACTAAAACTAAACGCCCCAAACCGTGCCGTTGCAAAACAGATTTATAAACGTTGGGAAGAAAAAGCCAGTGACGTTTATGCCGCAATATATAATATACTAATAGACTAGGAGATTTTTTATGACATATAAAACTTCGGGCACTTGCTCGGTAGCAATAAATTTTGATGTAGTAGATGATAAGGTATACAATGTTCAATTTATTGGTGGATGCCGCGGCAATACTGCAGGCGTAGCTAAACTTTGCGAAGGCAGACCGATAGACGAAATTATAAATCTTCTTAGTGGTATTCCCTGCCGCTTTGGAACAAGTTGCCCCGACCAACTAGCAAAAGCCTTAACTGCTTATAAAAATGGAGAATTAAAATAATTAGTGCTTTATAGCACTAATTTTTATAGCACCAGATATGAAAAATCTTATAAATTTTAAAACGTTCTTTTGGTTTGTTACCGCTTTTTCTTTTGCAATTAGCATAGTCTTTTTTGTTACTTATAAAATATATAACCTAAGCGTTTTATTAACACTGTTTATAACTTTTTTTACAATATGGTTTCATTTTTTTAGTAGACTGATTTGCGGAACGATTATTCCACTTTTTAAAAGCAAAATTAACCCAAATAAAAAATATTATAAAGTACGCAAAACCGAAGAAAAATTTTATAATTTAATAAAAATTAAAAAATGGAAGAAGTTTTTGCCAACTTACGACAACCGCGAGTTTAATATACGCGTTAACTCCCCCAAGGAGCTTATAGTAAATATGTGTAACTCGGAACTTGTGCATACATTTAGTGCACTATTAAGTTACTTGCCATTGCTTTTAATAATATTTTTTGGCAGCCCAGTGGTGTTTATAATAACTAGCATTGTTGCAAGTTTTGTAGATTTATTATTTGTTATGCTTCAGCGATATAATCGAAACAGATTTGTAAACCTAGTGCAAAAGCAAAAAGATAGATTAATTTTGACAAAATAAAAAGCCTTGTAATTAAAGCTTTTTATTTTAGTAATTATATTTTATAAATCCGTTTTCCACAAGCCATGCAGATTGCAGTACTCGTAAACGGCTATTGGTTTTTGATTGTTTAAGTTGTAACTTACCTCGGGCGTTTGACCGGGGTTTAAGCTAAATATCACATAATTATCTTGCGTTTCTATTACGCAAAAGTTAATGTAATGAGCGTCCTCCATAGGGTGCATAACTTCGCCTACCCGAACATTTATAACACCATTTTTAACATTTACTACTGGCAAATGTTTTTCGGTTGCAGCTTCGGTGGTATTTGGTAAAATTTCGTCCATAACTTCGCCGCAGCAAACTACTGGCACATTTTTATCAACTAGTTTTACCACAACATTTCCGCATACCTTGCATTTAAAAAATTTTAGTTTTTTCATAAGATTTCTCCTTACTATTCTATTTTACCAAAAGATATTAATATCGTCAAATTTTATTAACAAACATAGATATAAAAAACATAAACATAGTTTATTAAAATAAAAAAGGCTGCAATAGCAGCCACTTATTTGATGATAATACGCATTTAAATAATATAATTATTCTGTATGACACAAGTTTCTGATTTTGTACTACGTTAGTTTTAAACTTAAACTATTATTTATTATAACTTCTTTAAACTTGAATGTTATCATATATTTGTTCTCCTTTATTATGGAAAACTATAATTAAAGTAAACATATAAATTATTTGAATAGCTAAACAAATTGCAAGATATCCAAATAGAGTTACCCACGCATAATTAAAATATAAAACAAAATACAAAACCATAGGCAGCAAGGACAAAAACATGTCTATAAACATTGTTAAAAACATACTTGCTCCGCTTTTTGCTGCCTGAGTTTCGCTAGTCCAGTTAAGACGCGGAAACTTTAAATTAAGTAGTAGTCCTAACACTGTTTGCGAAATAGTACTTACAATTAAGTACACTAAAATTACTATTGCTACCAGCCAATCAACTTTAATAACGCAGCTAAAAATAATTGTACAAATTATCATAACTGGCACGCTTAAAATTAAGTTTAAGACGCATTTAGCCTTGGCTACCAAGTTAAATTTAATTGGCAAACTTTTTAATGTTTGAAGTTTAGAACCTTCCATAGATACGCTTACCGAGGTTGTTGGTGCAATGCCAGTGCACATAGCCACCCCAAATACCATCATTGCAGTAAATACATTTGCGACTTCGGGGATAGTCCCTATTTGATAGTACATGGTTATGCTCATAACCATTATAACCACGCTCATAATTAGCCCCATTAAGCCATTTACGCAGTACACCGGGCTACTAAAAAAAGCAACAAATTCTTTTTTTAGTAAATTTTTGTATACTGTTTTTGGCTCATAAGTTATGGCTTTTGCTTTGCCCTTAATGTTTGTAGTAAATAACAAAGAATTTATTTTTTTATAGCCTATGCTAATAACTAGTATTCCTAAAACTATAAAGCCCAAACTTACGCCAAGTGCTGCTAAATAATACAAAAAGTTACTGGTAGTTATGCTTTTAAACAAAAAGTAAATATTGCTAAAAATGAATTTAAACCATGTAGGCGTTCCAAATGCAAAAATACTTGTAAATATATTGGAATTTGCAAGCGAAATAAAAGTTGCAAGCCCTACCGCAAGTATTATGCTTATAACTGCCCTAACTATATTTTTGTTACGAGCTTTTGCACTAAGTACATTTACAAGCCATCCAAGTAAACAGCTAAAAAGCTGAGTAAATGCTGGCATAAACAAAATGGAAAGTAATCCCAAAATTAGCGAAAACGCATTGACCCCAACGTATATGTAATATATTACAAAAGTAGGCAGAGCCCCAAGCATAAAGTACAGCATAGAAATTAGGTACGTACTAAGATATTTTGCTGTAATAATACTAACACTAGAAAGAGGCAAACTGGTAAGCATGTCGTAATCTTTAGATTTATACATTGTGCCGCCCGTATCATTTAGGGTTACCATAAGAGACATAAGCATAGCCATAAGCATGCCAACAATCAAGATATTTTGTGCCATGTTTACTAGATCTAATGTTCGGGCAATGTTGTATAAACTAAAACCAATAGCACTGCATAAAAATAGCAGTAGTGCTAAAATTGCAGGCAACGTTTTGGTCTTGGCTTTTTTAGAAAGCCCGCCCATTAAACCATACAATTGCTCTTTAAAATATATAAAAGTTAACTTAAGAGTTTTGCTCATCTTCTAACTCCAAAAAAATGCTCTCTAGGCTTTTTTTGCCGCGGACATCTTCCATCTTGCCGCTTTCTACAAGCTTGCCGTTTTTAATAATTACAACATGAGAACATAATTTTTCCGCCACTTCTAGCACATGGGTAGAATAAAATATAGCACTGCCACTTTGTGCAAGTTCACTCATAATAAGTTTAAACTGGTGGCTAGCATTTGGGTCTAGCCCAACAAATGGCTCGTCTAAAAGAAGTAATTTTGGTTTATGCAGTAGTGCCGAAACCAATGCAAGCTTTTGCTTCATTCCATGGCTGTAACTAGAAATTGGGTAGCCAAGTTCGTTATAAATTTCTAACCGTTTTGCATAGGTTTCTATAGAGGCTTGTCTATCCTTTTTGCTAACACTAAAAACATCTGCAATAAAATTAAGATAATCTATACCCTTTAAATGGTCGTAAAGCTCGGGGTTATCTGGCAGATACGCTAATATAGACTTGGCTTTTATTGGATCTTTTTTATTGTCTATTCCATCTACGGTAATTGTGCCATTATCAAAGCCAGTAATGCCCGCAATGCACCTAAGCGTTGTTGTTTTACCTGCACCATTATGACCAATAAATGCACAAATCTGCCCCGGCAGAACTTCTAAACTAAGGTTATCCACTGCAACCTTTTGCCCAAATTTTTTGGTAAGTCCAACTATTTTTAACATATATTTCTCCTTTTTTATAACTTTATTATACTACTAAAGATATGTTAGGTACAATTAATTTAATAATAAATACTCATAATAACACAGTTTTTATAAATGCCTTTTATCTATAATGTATATCTAAAGTATACACCGCCCCCCTCGAAATTTGTCAATAGACAACTATTATTTTTTTAAAATTTTTCTATCGATGCTATTTTGTCACATTTTTTTGCATATATAAAAAAACTACTTGATTTTTTTTTGTGCATATTATATACTACATGCTACTGATATTTGTATATAGTAAATATCGGCTTATGGGGAGTTGACTATAGCGGTCGAAAGCAGCGGTTCTTGGGGTTCACGAACTAACCTGCAGTTTATGCGGCTGTGATAGCTTTGTTACCATTCCTCGCCCCTTGCGGGTCAAACAATTATGTGAGGCAAACCGGAGTAGACGGTTTTCCTAGACCGTAATGTCTTTAAACTATCAATAATTATTTTTATATGGAAGGTTGGCTGAGCGGTCGAAAGCAGCGGTTCTTGGGGTTCACGAACTAACTTGCAGTTTATGCGGCTGTGATAGCTTTGTTACCATTCCTCGCCCCCCTTGCGGGTCAAACAATTATGTGAGGCAAACCGGAGTAGACGGTTTTCCTAGACCGTAATGTCTTTAAACTATCAATAATTATTTTTATATGGAAGGTTGGCTGAGCGGTCGAAAGCAGCGGTCTTGAAAACCGTCGTAGTGAGAGCTACCTGGGGTTCGAATCCCTAACCTTCCGCCAAG
>CAMRVD010000054.1 GCA_947054085.1 uncultured Clostridia bacterium
GTCGCTGGGCGACCGCTTTGCAGTTGGTTTAAGGGGTAGTTAACAGGCCAAAAAACTTACTATATAGCAAAATTATAATTTTAAATTAACATACAAATTGCAATGTTAAGGTGTAAATTATTGTATGATTACTTGACAAGTTGTCAAAAGTATATTAAACTTAATTTATTAATAGGAGAGAATGTTTATGTTAAAATATGTAGAACAACTTCAGCAATTATCAAGAGAATATAATGTAATTCTAGGATATATTAATCAGGAAGAGGCTTTTAGAAATGTAAGTGGAATGGAAGAGTCTTACTTTGACGCTGCTAATGCTGATAAAAAAATTAGAGAATACGAGGAAGAACTAAAAAATATAAAAGTTCAGGTTCGCCAAGTAGTTGAAGATGCTAAGGCAAATCAAGAATCTTTAACACAAGATGATTACGATCAAATAAAAGAACTCGCAACTTCCGTGTTATACGAAAAAGTAAACGAGTTGGGATTTTATTAATATTTTATTAGATACATGTTTAAATAATTTGAATCAGAAAAACACCATTTTGATTGGTGTTTTTTCTATTTTTTATTATTAATTCAACTTTTTAAATCAACATACAAATTGCAATGTTTAAGTAAAACGCATATATTAGCCACATTACATATAAGCAAAATATAATGCCCGATGCAATGTTAGCTACAAAGTATCTCCATGTTGTAATAAGTGCTAACACAATAATTATTGCAAGCCAAACACACGCAACTATTGGCATGCCTAGTCTGAAAAAGAATAGTGGCCAAGTTATATTAAACGCCATGTGTATAAAGTACAGCCAAAGGTTAAATTTGCGGTCGGCACTTGTAATTTGTTTGTCACGCCACATACAAAATGTTGCAACGCCAATGGTAATGTATATTATTGTCCACATTACGGGGAATAACCAGTTTGGTGCCATGGCTGGAGGGGTAGCGTAAGTTCCCCATTTAAACATTGGCCAGCCAAGCAAGGTTGCAATTCCGCCAAGGGCAAGTGTGCCTAGTACAAAATAAATAAAATCTAGCCACCAAAAGTGAGTTGCTGGTTGCTTGTTTTGTGGATTACGGCCGTCATCTAGCTTTTCTGCATTATTAGGAGCACTTTCCTGCATGCTAGCAGGCTTTATCTTTTGAGCCGTGCTTTGATCGTTTTTGGTACTAGTTGCCGTACTTTGTTTGCTTCCAGTGCTGTTAGCCTTTGCCTGATTTCCAGAACTTCTAGTACTATCAGATTTTGTATTATTGTTATTTTTTTTGTTATTGCTAAGTCTGTTATTGTTAACATTATTTGCCATAATTCTCTCCGTTACTTTTATTTTGCTCATATAATATAAATTTATACATAATATTGACAATATTAGTGTAATCTGCTATATTTTAAACATTAAAATCTACAGGAGAATTAATATGAGTAACGATACAAGTGATTATGATTTTATATTAAATGTTTTAAATAGCAGAGTACCAGATATTAATAATTCTTGTATTACAAATAATGTAATTGCAGAACTTTTGTCAGATAAAAATAACTTGGATGCTTTTGAAATTTTAGATGAAAAGTTTTGCGAACATGCATATTTTTTAAAAATGTTAGTAATCGCTAACCGACAGTTAAAAGGGGACGATGTTTCGCTTTTAAAAGAGGAACTTTTAAAGTCCGATGTAGTGCATGATTATCAGTATCTTACTACTATTTTCTCGCATATAGTAAGGTCTAATAGATCAGCATTAAAAAAACTTGCAATTAGCGAACCACTAGGTATAATCGCTGATAGTTTATCTAATGGGGAGAGCCGCAAAAGATTTAATAATTTTATAGAGGATATAGAGGAATATTTAACACTTTTGTATAATAGTTCAGATAATCAACTTAAAACAGAAGCTAAAGAAATGTATAATGTTTATAGTAACTATGTTAAACCTGCGATACCGCTTTATATAAAAATGAGTGAACATTTTGAAGAAATAAGCGTTAAATTAAATATGACTTATAGACAAAATGTATCAAAAAATATAGCAGAACAAAATAAAGAACAAGATCTTAAAACAAATTAGTAGTGATAATAAAAGTTACAAATAAGAAAAACATGTCGCCTAGGCATGTTTTTTGTTTGTATATTTTTTATTAATTTTTAAAATAAATGATATTTTGAGATTTGTTAATTATCAAACTCTACCATATTAGGGCGGTCAAAAAGCTCGTTAAAGCATTTTTTATAATTGCGTCCGCCTATAATTATATCGTTTACAGCTTTTGTAATTGGCATTTCTACTTTTAGTTTTTTAGCGAGCGTTAGTAGAGCAGTGCTGGTTTTAACGCCTTCTGCAAGTTTATCAAACTTAACTTTTTGCACAAAGTTCTCTCCAAACTTACGATTGTTAGAATGAGGGCTAAATAGCGTTGCTTCGTAGTCGCCAAGGTGGCATAAGCCGTATGCACTAGTAGATTTTCCGCCAGCTGCTTTAATTAGTTTAGATACTTCGTAAGTTCCGCGTGCCATTAGTGCACCTTTTAGGGATTGTTCGTTAAGTCCGTCTAACATACCTGCGGCAATTCCCATAACATTTTTAGCAGCAGCGCCAATTTCGCTGCCAATTATATCGTTGCCTTGGTAATACTTAATAAGGTCGGATTTAAAATTTTCTATTAAATACGCTGAAAGTTTTTTGTTGTAGCTATCTATAAGCATCACGCCGGGTATACCTTTTGTAAAGTCCTGAATATGCCCTGGACCTACCCAAACAGCAATATTTTTTTTAGGAACACCGCACTCTATAAGTACTTGGCTTAATCTTTTGCCTGTACTTTCTTCTATGCCTTTCATGCAGAGGACATAATTTTTGTTTTTATAACCGTCAATTTTGCTAACTTTACCCATAAGTTCGCGTACAGCTTGAGCAGATATGCTAATAATAATAGTTTCGTTTTTGCTAACAGCATATTCTAGGTCGGTTGTTAGTTCTATGCTACGTGGAAAAGTTACATAGCTATTAACTCGGGTTTTAAAAAAGTCCACAACATAAGGGTCTTCTGCCATACCCCAAGTTGTAACTTTGTGTTTAGTTTTGTTTAAGTACCATGCTATAAACGAGCCCCAACGCCCACATCCAAGTATAGAAATATTCATAATTAAAAAATCTCCTGTTTACTAAAATACCTAATAATTTTAGCAGTAAAACTAAAAAAAGTAAAATAATTTATATAACTTTTGATAAATCTTAAATGTTTAAACTTAATTGCAATTTATAAGTATTATTTATAATTGACATAAATTATAAAATAATGTATCATTTATAAGTAAAATAAATTTTGGAGATAATCAAAATATGATTTCTGTAAATAATGTAAGGCTTCAGTTTGGCGGCAGAGTGCTATTTGACGAGGTAAACTTAAAATTTTCTAAGGGTAATTGCTATGGCATTATTGGTGCTAACGGAGCGGGAAAATCTACATTTTTAAAGCTATTGTCGGGGCAAATCGAGCCTAGTAGTGGCGATGTAGTTATCGATCGTGGAGAGCGTATGAGTGTACTAGCGCAAAACCAAAATGCATATGATAATTTATCGGTTTTAGACACTGTTCTTGGTGGATATGGTAGATTGATAGAAGTTATGCACAAGCGTGACGAACTGTATGCTAAAGCGGACTTTACCGAGGAAGATGGTGTTCTTGCTGGCGAGTTAGAAAACGAATTTTTAGAAATGGGTGGCTGGGAAGCCGAGGGCGAAGCTGAAACCTTACTTCAAGACTTAGGCATAAAGCCCGACTTTTTTGGTGTGCTTATGGCAGATATGGAGCCAAAGCAAAAGGTTAAAGTATTGCTTGCTAGAGCGTTATTTAAGTATCCAGATATACTAGTTCTAGACGAACCGACAAACAACCTAGACGCTAAAACAGTAAACTGGCTCGAAAATTATTTGTTAGATTTTCCTAATACTGTTATTGTAGTTTCACATAATAGATACTTTTTAAATAAAATTTGCACGCATATCTGCGATGTAGACTATGGTAAAATTAATATGTACGTAGGTAACTACGACTTTTGGTACGAAGCTAGCCAGCTAGCCGCACGGCAAGCTAAAGAACAAAATAAAAAGGCAGAGCAGCGTGCAAAAGAACTTCAGGATTTTATTGCAAGATTTTCGGCTAATGCTAGTAAAAGTAAGCAAGCAACTAGCCGCAAAAAGGAGCTAGAAAAACTTGAATTTGTAGAAATTAAGCCAAGCAGCCGCAAGTATCCTTATATAGACTTTAGACCAGAGCGTGAAGTTGGTAACGAGGTTTTAAAGGTAGAAGGACTTTCTAAGTATGGACATTTTGATAATGTTAGTTTTGTTGTAAATAAGGGCGACAAAATTGCATTTTTAAGCGACAAAGCAAACGATGTTACAATGCTCTACAAAATTTTAGTGGGCGAAGAGCAACCGGATAAAGGCTACATAAAATGGGGTAGCACCGTAAAAATTAGCTACTTGCCCGAAAATAACGAAAAGTATTTTAAGGATTGCGATTTGTCTTTAATGGACTGGCTTGCACAGTTTAGTAAAGAAAAGGACGCAACTTTTGTCCGTAGTTGGCTAGGCCGCATGCTATTTACTGGCGAAGAGGGTAACAAAAAAGCAAAAGTATTAAGCGGTGGCGAAAAGGTAAGGTGTATGATGGCAAAGGCCATGCTTGCAGCCGGTAATGTTCTTATTTTAGACGAGCCAACCAACCACCTAGACCTAGAAAGCATAACAGCCCTAAACAAGGGTATGATAAACTACAAAAGTCCAATGCTGTTTAGCACTCAGGATCACGAAATTCTTCAAACTGTAGCCAACCGCATAATTGTAATTAATGGCACTAAAACCTTTGATAAAGAGTGCACTTATAACGAATACTTGGGTATTGATTAATATTAATATAATAACAAAAACACACCGCCGAATAGTAGCGGTGTATTTTTTATATGTCATCCTGAGCGGAGCAACCTTGTTGTCCTTTTAAGGGATGTCTGCATTACAGACAAAAGGGTAGTTTAATTTATTGCTTTAGATTCTTCGCTTATGCTCAGAATGACATGGATGTGATTGACGATAACGCAAAGATATGTCAGTCCTCGCACGAATTTCTTTTGTTGCTCCTTGTAAGGGAAAATGCTCGCATTGCGAGCAAAGGGGTAGTTTAACTTATTCTGAAAATTTATATATATTTTGTCATCCTGAGCGGAGCACCATAGGAGCGTAGTCGTAAGGATCTATTCCATAAACAAAAGACACCACCCAAACAGGTGGTGTTTCAACTAACTACTTATTGTCGTTTTTCTTGTGTTGTATATCATCTTCTAATTCATTTCTGGCATTTGTTCTTTTAAATCTTTTTCATTTTGAATAACTGCGAGAAACATAAATTCAGTCAAAGTTTCTTGTACAATGTTTGGTAATTGAGCCTTCATCAATTCTCCGCAATAAAGGGTGCCATTTCTATTTTCTGCGTTCAAGAACAATTCAGCCCAATTTGCATTTTCAAGTTTTTCCTTAGATGCTTTATTCGACTTCTCTTGTATGTTATAGCTTTCAGTTCCCACAACATTGGCTCTACAACTGTAAGAAGCGTGCAAAATTGCATAGCCTTCGTGATATTTAACATCTTTCGGTGTCAAAATAAGGTCATAACACCATGGAAGAGGATGTTTGTCTGGACCATAACCATAATCTCTGTCCAAACAAATCTCAATTTCCCAATCATTACCGGTCTTCAATTTTAAGAGTTTGCAAAGATTATTATTGCTGATATTCAACTTAAGTTTCTTAAGAGGTTCAAAAATTTCACTTTTACCAGGGTTCTTCTTTATATTTTCTTTATAAAGATCAATTAAATTATTAAAATTCATTTTCAGGTTTTCTCCTTAAGTTTAATTAGTTAAATTAAGTTTATTACAAATAAAATAAAATGTCAATATGCAAATTAAATTAAAATATTAAATTTTTTTTGTAAATATGTTGACAAAAGTTTTGAGTGTAGTGTATAGTATTTGAGTAACTCGGTAATAAATGTCGGGGTGTAGCGCAGTTTGGTAGCGCACGTGGTTTGGGTCCATGGGGCCGGGAGTTCGAGTCTCTCCACCCCGACCATATATTTTATCCAAGTTGCCTAAGTTTGGGCCTTTAGCTCAGTTGGTTAGAGCAACCGGCTCATAACCGGTCGGTCCGCGGTTCAAGTCCGTGAAGGCCCACCAAACATCAACTTAATATTATGGCCCGGTAGCTCAGTTGGTTAGAGCGCTAGCCTGTCACGCTAGAGGTCGAGAGTTCAAGTCTCTTCCGGGTCGCCATTTTTTTATATGGGAAACTGTATAAAAATAAAAAAATCAATGCGAAAAATAAGCTTGATGTTACTAATACTTAAGTAAAAAATTGTGATAACTCCGCATTGAACCGCTAATAGCGGGGCCCCCAAAAGTTGTAAAACTTATTGGGGAAAAAGAGTAACAATGTGATAACCAAGCTAAAATATGATAAATATTTTAGCGAACAAAGAGCATTGATTGCGACGTGCTGGTGTGGCTCAATGGTAGAGCATCTGACTTGTAATCAGACGGTTGTTGGTTCGATTCCGACCACCAGCTCCATATGGGAAGATTGCAGAGCGGCCAAATGCAACGGACTGTAAATCCGTCGACTTCGTCTTCGATGGTTCGAATCCATCTCTTCCCACCAACGCCTCGGTAGCTCAGTCGGTAGAGCAAGAGACTGAAAATCTCTGTGTCGGTGGTTCGATTCCGCCCCGCGGCACCAATCTCTAAACCGAGAATGGTTGACTGTAACTAATAAGTTACAGTTTTTTTATTTGTAAAATTTACTACTATGTATAAATAAAGCCGAATTACATTTTTACAGTTATTAAAATATAATAGTATAGGAGTATATAATTATGGACATTGTAGATTTTGCATTTTTGCCAAGTAAAACAGAAGTAGAAATACAAAAGAGAAAGAAAAAGGTATTGGTTTTAGG
>CAMRVD010000055.1 GCA_947054085.1 uncultured Clostridia bacterium
GTCGCTGGGCGACCGCTTTGCAGTTGGTTTAAGGGGTAGTTAACAGGCCAAAAAACTTACTATATAGCAAAATTATAATTTTAAATTAACATACAAATTGCAATGTTAAGGTGTAAATTATTGTATGATTACTTGACAAGTTGTCAAAAGTATATTAAACTTAATTTATTAATAGGAGAGAATGTTTATGTTAAAATATGTAGAACAACTTCAGCAATTATCAAGAGAATATAATGTAATTCTAGGATATATTAATCAGGAAGAGGCTTTTAGAAATGTAAGTGGAATGGAAGAGTCTTACTTTGACGCTGCTAATGCTGATAAAAAAATTAGAGAATACGAGGAAGAACTAAAAAATATAAAAGTTCAGGTTCGCCAAGTAGTTGAAGATGCTAAGGCAAATCAAGAATCTTTAACACAAGATGATTACGATCAAATAAAAGAACTCGCAACTTCCGTGTTATACGAAAAAGTAAACGAGTTGGGATTTTATTAATATTTTATTAGATACATGTTTAAATAATTTGAATCAGAAAAACACCATTTTGATTGGTGTTTTTTCTATTTTTTATTATTAATTCAACTTTTTAAATCAACATACAAATTGCAATGTTTAAGTAAAACGCATATATTAGCCACATTACATATAAGCAAAATATAATGCCCGATGCAATGTTAGCTACAAAGTATCTCCATGTTGTAATAAGTGCTAACACAATAATTATTGCAAGCCAAACACACGCAACTATTGGCATGCCTAGTCTGAAAAAGAATAGTGGCCAAGTTATATTAAACGCCATGTGTATAAAGTACAGCCAAAGGTTAAATTTGCGGTCGGCACTTGTAATTTGTTTGTCACGCCACATACAAAATGTTGCAACGCCAATGGTAATGTATATTATTGTCCACATTACGGGGAATAACCAGTTTGGTGCCATGGCTGGAGGGGTAGCGTAAGTTCCCCATTTAAACATTGGCCAGCCAAGCAAGGTTGCAATTCCGCCAAGGGCAAGTGTGCCTAGTACAAAATAAATAAAATCTAGCCACCAAAAGTGAGTTGCTGGTTGCTTGTTTTGTGGATTACGGCCGTCATCTAGCTTTTCTGCATTATTAGGAGCACTTTCCTGCATGCTAGCAGGCTTTATCTTTTGAGCCGTGCTTTGATCGTTTTTGGTACTAGTTGCCGTACTTTGTTTGCTTCCAGTGCTGTTAGCCTTTGCCTGATTTCCAGAACTTCTAGTACTATCAGATTTTGTATTATTGTTATTTTTTTTGTTATTGCTAAGTCTGTTATTGTTAACATTATTTGCCATAATTCTCTCCGTTACTTTTATTTTGCTCATATAATATAAATTTATACATAATATTGACAATATTAGTGTAATCTGCTATATTTTAAACATTAAAATCTACAGGAGAATTAATATGAGTAACGATACAAGTGATTATGATTTTATATTAAATGTTTTAAATAGCAGAGTACCAGATATTAATAATTCTTGTATTACAAATAATGTAATTGCAGAACTTTTGTCAGATAAAAATAACTTGGATGCTTTTGAAATTTTAGATGAAAAGTTTTGCGAACATGCATATTTTTTAAAAATGTTAGTAATCGCTAACCGACAGTTAAAAGGGGACGATGTTTCGCTTTTAAAAGAGGAACTTTTAAAGTCCGATGTAGTGCATGATTATCAGTATCTTACTACTATTTTCTCGCATATAGTAAGGTCTAATAGATCAGCATTAAAAAAACTTGCAATTAGCGAACCACTAGGTATAATCGCTGATAGTTTATCTAATGGGGAGAGCCGCAAAAGATTTAATAATTTTATAGAGGATATAGAGGAATATTTAACACTTTTGTATAATAGTTCAGATAATCAACTTAAAACAGAAGCTAAAGAAATGTATAATGTTTATAGTAACTATGTTAAACCTGCGATACCGCTTTATATAAAAATGAGTGAACATTTTGAAGAAATAAGCGTTAAATTAAATATGACTTATAGACAAAATGTATCAAAAAATATAGCAGAACAAAATAAAGAACAAGATCTTAAAACAAATTAGTAGTGATAATAAAAGTTACAAATAAGAAAAACATGTCGCCTAGGCATGTTTTTTGTTTGTATATTTTTTATTAATTTTTAAAATAAATGATATTTTGAGATTTGTTAATTATCAAACTCTACCATATTAGGGCGGTCAAAAAGCTCGTTAAAGCATTTTTTATAATTGCGTCCGCCTATAATTATATCGTTTACAGCTTTTGTAATTGGCATTTCTACTTTTAGTTTTTTAGCGAGCGTTAGTAGAGCAGTGCTGGTTTTAACGCCTTCTGCAAGTTTATCAAACTTAACTTTTTGCACAAAGTTCTCTCCAAACTTACGATTGTTAGAATGAGGGCTAAATAGCGTTGCTTCGTAGTCGCCAAGGTGGCATAAGCCGTATGCACTAGTAGATTTTCCGCCAGCTGCTTTAATTAGTTTAGATACTTCGTAAGTTCCGCGTGCCATTAGTGCACCTTTTAGGGATTGTTCGTTAAGTCCGTCTAACATACCTGCGGCAATTCCCATAACATTTTTAGCAGCAGCGCCAATTTCGCTGCCAATTATATCGTTGCCTTGGTAATACTTAATAAGGTCGGATTTAAAATTTTCTATTAAATACGCTGAAAGTTTTTTGTTGTAGCTATCTATAAGCATCACGCCGGGTATACCTTTTGTAAAGTCCTGAATATGCCCTGGACCTACCCAAACAGCAATATTTTTTTTAGGAACACCGCACTCTATAAGTACTTGGCTTAATCTTTTGCCTGTACTTTCTTCTATGCCTTTCATGCAGAGGACATAATTTTTGTTTTTATAACCGTCAATTTTGCTAACTTTACCCATAAGTTCGCGTACAGCTTGAGCAGATATGCTAATAATAATAGTTTCGTTTTTGCTAACAGCATATTCTAGGTCGGTTGTTAGTTCTATGCTACGTGGAAAAGTTACATAGCTATTAACTCGGGTTTTAAAAAAGTCCACAACATAAGGGTCTTCTGCCATACCCCAAGTTGTAACTTTGTGTTTAGTTTTGTTTAAGTACCATGCTATAAACGAGCCCCAACGCCCACATCCAAGTATAGAAATATTCATAATTAAAAAATCTCCTGTTTACTAAAATACCTAATAATTTTAGCAGTAAAACTAAAAAAAGTAAAATAATTTATATAACTTTTGATAAATCTTAAATGTTTAAACTTAATTGCAATTTATAAGTATTATTTATAATTGACATAAATTATAAAATAATGTATCATTTATAAGTAAAATAAATTTTGGAGATAATCAAAATATGATTTCTGTAAATAATGTAAGGCTTCAGTTTGGCGGCAGAGTGCTATTTGACGAGGTAAACTTAAAATTTTCTAAGGGTAATTGCTATGGCATTATTGGTGCTAACGGAGCGGGAAAATCTACATTTTTAAAGCTATTGTCGGGGCAAATCGAGCCTAGTAGTGGCGATGTAGTTATCGATCGTGGAGAGCGTATGAGTGTACTAGCGCAAAACCAAAATGCATATGATAATTTATCGGTTTTAGACACTGTTCTTGGTGGATATGGTAGATTGATAGAAGTTATGCACAAGCGTGACGAACTGTATGCTAAAGCGGACTTTACCGAGGAAGATGGTGTTCTTGCTGGCGAGTTAGAAAACGAATTTTTAGAAATGGGTGGCTGGGAAGCCGAGGGCGAAGCTGAAACCTTACTTCAAGACTTAGGCATAAAGCCCGACTTTTTTGGTGTGCTTATGGCAGATATGGAGCCAAAGCAAAAGGTTAAAGTATTGCTTGCTAGAGCGTTATTTAAGTATCCAGATATACTAGTTCTAGACGAACCGACAAACAACCTAGACGCTAAAACAGTAAACTGGCTCGAAAATTATTTGTTAGATTTTCCTAATACTGTTATTGTAGTTTCACATAATAGATACTTTTTAAATAAAATTTGCACGCATATCTGCGATGTAGACTATGGTAAAATTAATATGTACGTAGGTAACTACGACTTTTGGTACGAAGCTAGCCAGCTAGCCGCACGGCAAGCTAAAGAACAAAATAAAAAGGCAGAGCAGCGTGCAAAAGAACTTCAGGATTTTATTGCAAGATTTTCGGCTAATGCTAGTAAAAGTAAGCAAGCAACTAGCCGCAAAAAGGAGCTAGAAAAACTTGAATTTGTAGAAATTAAGCCAAGCAGCCGCAAGTATCCTTATATAGACTTTAGACCAGAGCGTGAAGTTGGTAACGAGGTTTTAAAGGTAGAAGGACTTTCTAAGTATGGACATTTTGATAATGTTAGTTTTGTTGTAAATAAGGGCGACAAAATTGCATTTTTAAGCGACAAAGCAAACGATGTTACAATGCTCTACAAAATTTTAGTGGGCGAAGAGCAACCGGATAAAGGCTACATAAAATGGGGTAGCACCGTAAAAATTAGCTACTTGCCCGAAAATAACGAAAAGTATTTTAAGGATTGCGATTTGTCTTTAATGGACTGGCTTGCACAGTTTAGTAAAGAAAAGGACGCAACTTTTGTCCGTAGTTGGCTAGGCCGCATGCTATTTACTGGCGAAGAGGGTAACAAAAAAGCAAAAGTATTAAGCGGTGGCGAAAAGGTAAGGTGTATGATGGCAAAGGCCATGCTTGCAGCCGGTAATGTTCTTATTTTAGACGAGCCAACCAACCACCTAGACCTAGAAAGCATAACAGCCCTAAACAAGGGTATGATAAACTACAAAAGTCCAATGCTGTTTAGCACTCAGGATCACGAAATTCTTCAAACTGTAGCCAACCGCATAATTGTAATTAATGGCACTAAAACCTTTGATAAAGAGTGCACTTATAACGAATACTTGGGTATTGATTAATATTAATATAATAACAAAAACACACCGCCGAATAGTAGCGGTGTATTTTTTATATGTCATCCTGAGCGGAGCAACCTTGTTGTCCTTTTAAGGGATGTCTGCATTACAGACAAAAGGGTAGTTTAATTTATTGCTTTAGATTCTTCGCTTATGCTCAGAATGACATGGATGTGATTGACGATAACGCAAAGATATGTCAGTCCTCGCACGAATTTCTTTTGTTGCTCCTTGTAAGGGAAAATGCTCGCATTGCGAGCAAAGGGGTAGTTTAACTTATTCTGAAAATTTATATATATTTTGTCATCCTGAGCGGAGCACCATAGGAGCGTAGTCGTAAGGATCTATTCCATAAACAAAAGACACCACCCAAACAGGTGGTGTTTCAACTAACTACTTATTGTCGTTTTTCTTGTGTTGTATATCATCTTCTAATTCATTTCTGGCATTTGTTCTTTTAAATCTTTTTCATTTTGAATAACTGCGAGAAACATAAATTCAGTCAAAGTTTCTTGTACAATGTTTGGTAATTGAGCCTTCATCAATTCTCCGCAATAAAGGGTGCCATTTCTATTTTCTGCGTTCAAGAACAATTCAGCCCAATTTGCATTTTCAAGTTTTTCCTTAGATGCTTTATTCGACTTCTCTTGTATGTTATAGCTTTCAGTTCCCACAACATTGGCTCTACAACTGTAAGAAGCGTGCAAAATTGCATAGCCTTCGTGATATTTAACATCTTTCGGTGTCAAAATAAGGTCATAACACCATGGAAGAGGATGTTTGTCTGGACCATAACCATAATCTCTGTCCAAACAAATCTCAATTTCCCAATCATTACCGGTCTTCAATTTTAAGAGTTTGCAAAGATTATTATTGCTGATATTCAACTTAAGTTTCTTAAGAGGTTCAAAAATTTCACTTTTACCAGGGTTCTTCTTTATATTTTCTTTATAAAGATCAATTAAATTATTAAAATTCATTTTCAGGTTTTCTCCTTAAGTTTAATTAGTTAAATTAAGTTTATTACAAATAAAATAAAATGTCAATATGCAAATTAAATTAAAATATTAAATTTTTTTTGTAAATATGTTGACAAAAGTTTTGAGTGTAGTGTATAGTATTTGAGTAACTCGGTAATAAATGTCGGGGTGTAGCGCAGTTTGGTAGCGCACGTGGTTTGGGTCCATGGGGCCGGGAGTTCGAGTCTCTCCACCCCGACCATATATTTTATCCAAGTTGCCTAAGTTTGGGCCTTTAGCTCAGTTGGTTAGAGCAACCGGCTCATAACCGGTCGGTCCGCGGTTCAAGTCCGTGAAGGCCCACCAAATTCTTTTTTATTTCTTTGTGTTTTGTTTAGTTTATGTATTTAAATTACAAAAGAAAAGTTGAAAAAAGAAAAAATTATTTTTTGTATGGCTTGGTAGTTCAGTTGGTTAGAACGCCGCCCTGTCACGGCGGAGGTCGAGAGTTCGAGTCTCTTCCAAGTCGCCATTACGATTAATAATCGTAAACCCGCAAGCCTTGGTAGCTCAGTCGGTAGAGCAGAGGACTGAAAATCCTCGTGTCGGTGGTTCGATTCCGCCCCAAGGCACCAAAAGTTTGGTTTAAGTTTTTGGTAGACGGGCAATTATTTTAATATGCTGGTGTGGCTCAATGGTAGAGCAATTGATTTGTAATCAATCGGTTGTTGGTTCGATTCCGACCACCAGCTCCAGTCGCAGTAATATTCCACCCAAAATATTGTTAGCAATAGCAATATTACCACCAGTATTACTGTGGCGTACGGGTAGGTTGCAGAGCGGTCAAATGCAACGGACTGTAAATCCGTCGGCTTCGCCTTCGATGGTTCGAATCCATCTCTGCCCACCAA
>CAMRVD010000056.1 GCA_947054085.1 uncultured Clostridia bacterium
CAAGGAGAAACAATTATGTACTATTTTTTGTCCCCTGCAATATATGATATTTTTGATATAATAGAAACTAGTAGCAAAAGCGGATATAATTTTACAGCACCCGAAATTATTAATTAAAATATAAAAGTATAAAAAAGTGTCCATTGCTTTGGACACTTTTTAATTTAGTTAAAATGATTTATTTAACCATTAAATCCTTTGTAAACTTTCCACGTATTCCTTATACTTCCTTTCGATTATAGGAGTAATCTTTGTTGAAATATCTTCTGCTTCTGTGCTAAGTTTATCCCTAATAACACTATTAGTTAATAAATCGTTTAACGAAACATTATCAAAATCCTTTAAAGCATCTTGAGGCAAAAATGGTATTGGTAATTTTAGATTTAAATTTTTAGAAACCACCGGTGCCGCTATTTTATTACAAGAAAGTAATGCTAAGGTTTTTTCAAACTTTTGCACACTTGTATTACAGCAGCTATTAATAAATCGTTCTAGTTTGTCACCCTTAATACCGTACATTTTTAATAGACTGTATACTCGAGTAGAATTTAATCCATACAATTCGTTAATTTTATTTATTATTTTAAGTGCTTTTTGATTTCCAGCAGCAAAATTAGCGTTTACATAACATTGTATAGGGGTTTCGTAACTTACATATTCAATAACTGTTTTTTTATGTTTATTTTCTACCATTGTTTTCCTCCAAATGTATATATAATAATATCATAATACATAAATTTGTCAAGACTTATTTGCAAAATAGAACATGATTATTTTATTTTATATATTATGTCACGCATAGTACCCCATAAAACCTAGCAAAAAAGCACTTTTAATTATTTTTTGATTGTAAAACAAAATAAAATATCCCCTATTAACAAAGAGGATATTTTTTATTCATTTTACACTTTAGTTAGTAGTAGACCAATATTTTCTTCGTTTAGTTCTACTTGTTTTTGGTTAGGGTTTTGCTCTACTACTAAGCCATCTGCAAGCGTAGCATCACAAATTGTACTTGCATATTTATTTAACGTTTTGTTTATTAAATCGTTTGCGTAAACGCTTATGTTTATGTGGTCGGTAACTTCAAAGCCATTGTCTTTACGAGTTTGCTGAACCTTGCTTATAAACTCACGCACTACCCCAAGTTCTATAAGTTCTGGAGTAAGTTCGGTATTAAGAACTACTGTATAATTTTCGTCGGTTTCGGACACATAACCTTCGCGGCTAACAGTACTAATTAATAAATCGTCTTTGCCCAATTCCACCACTGTTCCATTAGCATTAAAACTAACAATATTTCCGCCATTTACTGTTTCTACAACTTTATTTGCGTCACACGATGCAAGATACTCTCTTATAACTCCAACAAGTTTACCATATTTTGGGCCTAAAGTTTTTAGTTGCGGTTTTAAACTATAACTTAGATATTCTTTTATTTCGTGCACCCACTCTACTTCTTGGACATTTAACTCGTCCTTTATTAAGTTTTCTAGCTCGCTATAAAGTTTAACTTTTTTATGGCTTGATACAACAATTTTGCTAAGTGGTTGTCGATTTTTTAAGTTGCTTGCATTACGAGTACTTCTGCCAAGGACTACAATGTCTAATACTGTCTGCATACCACTGTTTAGTTTTTCGTCTATTAAACTTTCATCTGCTACAGGGTAATCGCACAGATGCACGCTTATAGGTGCATTTTTATCTACACTACGCACAATGTTTTGATAAATCTGTTCTGTTATGTTAGGCACAAACGGAGCACAAAGCCTGCATAACCCCTCTAAGCAGTAATATAATGTTGTAAAGGCTGCGGTTTTGTCGTCTGTCTGCCCGCTTACCCAAAAACGCTCACGGCTACGACGTACATACCAGTTGGACAAAGTGTCTACAAAGTCTACAATCAGCCTTGCTGGCTCTACATTTACATAGTTAAGTAAGTATTTATCTACATCTTTTACTAGCTTATTAAATTCCGAAATAATCCATTTATCCATAATGGTAAGTTTGCAATCTTTAATATTATGAATAGAGCCGTTAAATTGGTCTATTTCGGCATAAAGTACATAAAACGCATAAGTATTCCAAAGTGTACCCATAAACTTGCGCTTAGCATCTTCTAGGGCAGTAAAATTAAAGTTAGTGCTCATCCAAGGGTTATTAGAAATATAAAAATACCATCTTGCGGCATCTGCACCCGATTTGTCAAAGACTTCCCAAGGAGTAACTACGTTACCAATACTTTTGCTCATCTTTTTGCCATGCTCGTCGTTTACAAGCCCTAATGGCAAACATCGTTTATACGGAACTTTGCCAAAAACAAGAGTATTTACCGCAAGCAAGGCATAAAACCAACCACGAGTTTGATCCATGCCCTCGCTAATAAACTCGCAAGGGAAAGATTTTTCAAAAAACTCTTTATTTTCAAACGGATAATGAAGTTGAGCAAATGGCATACTACCGCTGTCGTACCAACAATCGAGCACTTCGGGTATTCTGTGCATCTTGCCCTTACATTTTGGGCAATCAAAGGCGATTTTATCTAGGTATGGTTTATGTAAATCCACTTCCTCGTTAATATTTATATGTCCAAGGTCTTTAAGTTCTTTTATGCTTCCAACCGCATGAGTATGGCCGCAATCGTTACACTTCCAAATAGGTATAGGTGTACCCCAATAGCGATTACGAGCGATATCCCAATCGATAAGTCCGCGTAAAAATCCGCCCATACGACCTTCGCCAATAGTTTCGGGACGCCAATCTACGCTGGCATTATTTTTTATAAGTTCGTCCTTTTTAGCTGTAGTTTTTATAAACCAACTGCTACGTGCAAAGTAGATAAGCGGAGTACCGCATCTCCAACAAAATGGATAGCTATGCTCATGTTGCATTTCCTTTAGTACTTTACCCTCTTGCTTTAGTTGTTTTATAATCTCTGGGTCGGCATCTTTTACAAATAAACCGGCAAAACTGTTACATTCGGTAGTAAGTTTGCCAGCATCGTCTACAAGTTGTACAAAAGGAAGGTTATATTTTTTACCAACTTTGCTATCGTCTTCGCCAAAAGCGGGTGCAATATGAACAATTCCTGTACCATCAGTAAGTGTTACATAGCTGTCGCAAGTAACATACCAAGCATTGTCCTTGTACTTATCTTCTACAAAATTAAATAAAGGCTTATATTTTGTATACTCTAACTCCTTGCCTTTTTTTACATTTTCTAAAATGTACTCGTCTTCTTTAAATAACGAAGTAACAAGTGCTTTTGCCATAATATAATGATCTTCGCCAACTTTAATTTGAGCGTAATCTTCGTCTGCATTAACGCAGAGTGCAACATTACTAGGTAGTGTCCATGGAGTGGTTGTCCACGCCAAAAAATAAGTATTTTGTTTGCCTAAAACCGCAAACTTAACATAAACTGTACGATCCTTTACATCCCTGTACCCTTGTGCCACCTCGTGAGAGGACAAACTTGCACCACACCTAGGGCAATACGGAACTATGCGGTGTCCTTGATAAATTAGACCTTTGTCAAACAAAGTCTTTAAACTCCACCACTCACTTTCGATATAATCGTTGGTGTAAGTTATGTATGCATCGCTTGTATCTATGCTATAACCCATGCGGTCGGAAAAATCTTCCCACATGCCCTTGTATTTCCAAACATTGGACTTACACTTTTGTATAAATGGCTCTACGCCAAACTTTTCGATGTCTTTTTTGCCACTACTACCAATCTCTTTTTCTACCTCTAGTTCTACTGGTAGCCCATGAGTATCCCAGCCAGCCTTACGGATGATGTTTTTGCCTTTCATGGTGTTATATCGCAAAAATAAGTCCTTAATAGTGCGGGTATAGGCATGGCCGATATGAGGTTTACCGTTGGCTGTTGGTGGGCCTTCGTAAAAGGAATAAAACTGACCATCCTTATTTTTTTCGATCATCTTTTTTACCAAACTTTGCTCTTTCCAAAACTTTACAGTATCGGTTTCCCTTTGTGCAAAATTTAGTTTAGGGTCTACTTTGTTATACATAATATCCTCCAAAAATTAAAATAAAAAGATAGCAAGATATAAGAAACCCTGCTATCCAAAAGTTTACCACTTATATCAAATGTGCCATCACACACCGCTTTTATAACGGAAAGCCACCGTATGTACCTACTAAGTATTACCTTTGGGCACATCTGCTCGCAAGGTGATAACTTTAAACTTTTTTTATTTGCTTACACCAACCGCAAACTCTCTGTAAAAAAAATATTTTAAAGCCGTGTCCTTGCTAATAACGCATTTACTAATTATATAAAAATTGTAACATAATAAAAAAAGACTGTCAATAAATAAACTTAATTATTTATAAAAAATAAAAAAGACAAATGTTACTTTGCCTTTAACTAAAATGGTTATTAAAATATTTTATAGTTTGTCATGTACATTATAAGTACTACAAGCGAAAATCCAAACACCGCCACCCAAAACAAACAAGAAATTATTGCCCAAATGCGTTCTGACTTGGTGTTTACATAATCTACTCCACCTTTTTTTAGTAGTAATGCACCTTCCTTTTGTTCTTGTTTACTAGCCAAAAATATTTCGGTAGTGGTAAGGATGCTTCTAACCATTACTATCAAAAACCCAAGAGTATAAAACCCTAAAGCTAAATAAACGCATACAACATGAGCCAGAAATTGAAATACCAACACACATATTGTTGCGATTATCAGCGAAGCATATTGAATTACTGTTAAAACTTTTAAAGATTTTCCGCTAATCATAACTAGCCTTTAATTACATAAGATATAATAATAAGTGCTATTGCTACTGCCCAAACAATCCATAACCAAACATTTTTTTTGCGAGCAACGTAAAAAAACGATACAACACTTACAACCAAGTATGCTATAACATTAGCTATAATCATAAACGCATTTGCAACTTGCCCCATTGCTCCAATTTTAGATAACATTAAGGATACACCTATTAAAATAACTGCAACAAATGCAGATAAATTAACTAGCCATCCCGAACTTTTTGCTGCTTTTGCCATTGATTTCTCCTTTACAAATTTAATAATGTAAGTTTAACACAAAATAGTTGCCGCCGCCAACAAATATTGTGCGATTTTTATAACTTTTTAAGTTTTTTTATAATACTTACAAAATATTGAGGTAATGGACAAGTAAAATTTAATCTTTCGCCTGTGCTTGGATGTGTCAATTCTAGCATATATGCGTGTAAAAGCTGCCCCTGTAAATTAAATTTTTGTTTAGCAAAGCCGTATGTTTTGTCGCCTACTATTGGGTGACCTACAGACTTTGTATGCACCCTAATTTGATGCGTTCTACCAGTTTGCAAAATAAATTCTACTAAAGTATACCCAGTATATCTTTCTTTTACTTTATAATGGGTAATGGCAGGCTTTCCGCCTTCTACTATAGCCATTTTTTTTCGATCGGTTTTATCCCTACCAATATCTCCTGTTATAGTGCCTTCGTCATTTTTTAAAGTGCCCTCTACCAGTGCCAAGTAATGCCTAAATGCACTATGCTCAGCAATTTGCTTAGCTAAGTTTTCGTGAGCCTGATTATTTTTAGCAACAACTAGTAACCCCGAAGTATCTTTATCTATCCTGTGGACAATGCCCGGCCTAATATTACCAGAACCTTTACTAATGCTGTCGAAATGGTACAAAATGGCGTTAACAAGTGTATGATTAACCGAACCCGGTGCAGGATGAACTACCATGCCCTGAGGTTTATTTATAATCGCCAAATAGTCGTCCTCGTAAATTATATCCAATGCAATATTTTCTGGCTCTGCGGATAGTTCTTTGGTCTTAAAACATAAGGTTATTTGATCACCATTTTTAAGCACTTGCCCTGCTTTAGTTACCACTTTGCCATTAACTTGTACACCGCCGTCCGATATCTGAAGTTTTATTTGCGATCTAGTCCAATCGCTTAAATTGTCACTTAAATAAGCATCTAACCTTGGTTTAGAAGTGTCTTCTACTACAAAACTACTATTAAGCTCTGCCACGATTTTTCTCCTTTGTATAAGCCTTTACAAAATCTATTATCAGCGAAACAACAAGTATTACTCCCCCAATGGTTACAAATGTATCTGCAAAGTTAAAAATAGCAAAGTTTATAGATTTTAAATATATAAAATCTCGCACTCCTGCGTATATAATACGATCTATAAGATTACCAATTGCTCCACCTAATATTAATGCTATACCAATTTTGTTTGTAATAGTTAAATGCCATTTTTCGCTTACAAGTAAATACAACATAATTAAACTACTTATAATTGCGATCAATATAAAAAACCACCTAGCACCACCCATTATAGAAAATGCAGCACCAGTATTAAAACTGCTGTCCACCCAAAGTAGATCTCCAACAACCGAAAAACTCTTGCCATAAAGTTGCCGCTTAGTAATTTGATCTATAATTATAGCAGTAGAAGCTATAATTAGATACATGGCTATAAATATAGTTTTTTTTAACTTCTTTTTCATTTATATAACCTAGTCCTTAATAAATATATTATAAATTTTCAGACTTAAAAATAAATTCTTACATTTAGTTTGCGTAT
>CAMRVD010000057.1 GCA_947054085.1 uncultured Clostridia bacterium
ATTGTAAATTATAAAATAATACACTTTTTTATGCCATATTTTTATTGCTAAAATATGGCTTTTTAATTTGCTATAATTTATTATTTTTGTTATAATTTTTTTATGGATATTTTTACTGAAAATTTACAAAAAACAGCTCCATTGGCTGAGCGTATGCGTCCAACAAATTTAGACGAATTTGTAGGGCAAAACCATATTGTTGGTAAAAATTCACTACTAAGGAGAGCAATTATTGCAGATAGACTTGGTAGTTGTATTTTTTATGGTCCTCCGGGTACTGGCAAAACTACACTTGCAAGTATTATAGCACAGTCAACAAATAGTTATTTTACTGCACTAAATGCTGTTTCTAGTGGTGTTGCAGATGTTAAAAAAGTTATAGAACAAGCAAAAAGAGAAAAAGAAATTTCGGGAAAACAAACTTTTTTACTTTTAGATGAGTGTCATAGGTGGAATAAAGCACAGTCCGATTGTATGCTAGAAGCTATCGAAAAGGGCTGGATAATTTTTATTGGTTCTACCACAGAAAATCCTTATACAAGCATGACACGTGCTATAGTAAGTAGATGTAGGATTTTTAAATTTAATCCATTAACTAAACAAGACATAACTAGTGTGCTATTAAGTGCCTTATCCAGCGAAAAAGGGTTAGCTGATTTTAATGCAGTTGTAGACCAAGATGCACTTGAACATTTTGTACTTACCTGTGGTGGTGATGCTAGGGTTGCTTTAGGTGCTTTGGAACTTGCGGTTTTATCTACTTCGCCGACTAATGGTAAAATTATCATAAGCAAACAAATAGCTAAAGAATGTACAATGGGTAGAGTAATTTCGCTTGATAGCGATTTGTATTATGATATGCTTTCGGCTTTTTGTAAAAGTTTGCGTGGCAGTGATGCAGATGCTGCAGTTTATTGGAGCAGAAGGCTAATAAAAGCAGGTTGCGATCCATTGCTTATTGCACGAAGACTTGTGGCTCATGCTAGCGAGGATGTAGGCTTAGCCAATTCTCAGGCTTTAGTTGTTGCAATATCAGCACTTACAGCTATCGAAAAAATGGGTATACCAGAAGGCCTAATTCCGTTAACTCATGCAATAATATATGTGTGTATGTCACCGAAATCTAATAGTGTAATTACTGCAATGCATCTTGCAGACGAAGATGTCGAAACAACTTATAATGACGCTGTACCAGACCATTTAAAAAATACTAATTATTTAAATGAAAAACGAGCTAAATATAAATATCCGCACGATTTTGGTGGTTATGTGGAGCAACAGTATTTGCCTACCGAGATTAAGGATCATGTGTATTATGTACCAAGTTGTAACGGTAGCGAAAAGTCTATTGTATTACCAGATAAAAAACTGCAAAATATAGATAAAAACAATAAAAAATAATAGATATTTGCTTAAAATAACAAAAATTTAAAATTAGAGGTGTCTAATATGATAAGTGAAAAAGAGTACAAAAAAGAAGTGGATTATTTAAAAACTGTTTTGTATACGTTAGATAAGGAAATTAACAAAAATAGCAAAAAAATAACCGATTTAACCGAGGATTTACAAGGAGAAATGAAGTATGCTTGGGACCCAACGAATAGGCTATCAGACACCGAATTTACCTATGCAATAGCCGATATTCATCGTCAGTCCTTTACAAAAAATAGTACTTTGGATAAACTAAAAAGTTACAAAAAAATGATTAAAAGTGCGTACTTTGCTCGATTTGATTTTGACGATGGCGAAGAAATTATGCCAATCTATCTTGGCATAGCTACGCTTCAGGATGGTAGCTATTTTTATGTATACGATTGGCGTGCTCCCATTTGCGGTATGTTTTACGATTACGAGCCTGGAGAATCTAGTTATGTAACACCCAACGGAGATAAGATTAGCGGTAAAATTACTTTAAAACGTCAGTACAAAATACAAGGTGATCAAATAAAAGAAATATTTGACACGGATATGCAAGTTATAGACGATATATTACAAAAAATGCTTCAAGAAAATACCAGTAGCAAAATGAAGCAGATAGTTAATACTATACAAAAAGATCAAAACAAAATTATCCGTAAAAATGATGTTGATATTTTGGTTGTAAGTGGTCCGGCGGGTAGTGGTAAAACAAGTGTTGCTATGCACAAAATTGCATATCTTTTGTATACCTATAAAGATAGGATAAATAACAGCAATGTTTTAATATTGTCGCCCAATGATATTTTTTCTAACTATATATCTAATGTTCTACCAGAAATTGGTGAAGATAATGTTTATCAAACTACATTTATGGACTATATTAAAACCTTTTTAACTGAGTATAAAGTGCAAGGAACTATTAACGATATTTACGAAAAAATTTATTCGCATAATCGTACTAATGTGGAATATAATTCTATAAAATTAAAATTTTCTGCAGTTTATATAAACCTTATCGAAAAATATCTGGAAGCTATTCGTCCCGAAGTGTTGGGTTTAAAAGATATAGTAGTAGAAAATAAATTAATTATAGATAAAGAATATCTAACAAAACTTGCTGGCGAATTGGAATTTTCTGGTATAAGTTTTAAGGAACAATATAAAAAGCTTGTAGAAAAGATACTTTTGCATGCTAGTATTAAAACTCGAAAAAATCAAAATACAAATGCTAAACTAAAAAAATCATTACTGGTGGACAAAATTAAGCCTAAAGAATTGTATAACAATTTGTATTCTAGTAGAGACAAGTTTGTTAATTTAATAGAAGAGATTTATAATTCTACAGGAACAGCTAAAACAGAAAGGTTAACTATAAAACAATTAGACGAGATATATAATTATACAAATGCTAGCCTTGCTAAAGGCGTTATACCGTACGAAGATGTATCTGCATACTTATATTTTAAAAATAGGCTAGTTGGCTCGGTTAATCAAAACAACATAAAATTTGTTATCATAGACGAAGCTCAGGACTATTCTTTAATGCAGTATAAAATATTAGCCAATTTATTTAAAAACGCAAATATTAGCATTATGGGCGATATAAATCAGTGTATTTTGCCGTTTTCTGCGTATAAAAATTATGATAGTGTGTTAAACGTATTAAGTGAACCAAGAGATAAAGTGCGTGCAGAAACCAACTATTTAAGTAAAACTTATAGATCTACAACCGAAATAAATTCGTTTGCAAAGTCGATAATACCAGATAGTCCGTTATATAACCAAGTAGAACGTCATGGTGACGAAGTTTCTGTACAAAAAATGGCGGAAGGCGATTATAAGACATTAATTGACGAGGCTTTAAAACTAAAAAAGAAATATAACTCAGTTGCAATTATAACAAAAAATCAACAAGATGCAGATAAATTTAAATATTATGTAACCGAAAATAAAAAACAATCAACTATAAAAATTATAAATAAAAAAGATAAGTCTTTTATTACAGATAAAGTTGTGGTTATTCCATCGTATTTAGCAAAGGGTTTAGAGTTTGACGCTGTTCTAGTTTATAATGCTAATTTAGATACTTATACGCAACAAGATAAAAATTTGTTATATGTAGTTTGTACCAGAGCTTTACATAAACTTAATATCTACTATAGCGGGCAACCATCTAAACTATTAAAAATAAAGTAAAAAGTAAATTACGCAAGAAGGTTAAAATGACTAAAAATTATAGTAAAAGTAATCTTTCACAAAATTATACAAGGCATTTGGTTAGAGGTAATGTTACGGGAAATCTTAGCATAAATTCTGCAGTTAGATTTTCAGCAATTTACGGTGACGAAACCGACAGGCTTAAAATTTTAAAAAAGATTCAAAAAGAAAAAACTTTTAGATTTTGGTGGTATATAATATTTGCTGTAGCAGCAATAGTTTGTCTTGGCTTTTTTCCAAGTAGCTATTTGTCGGTTATACAAATGTTTGTGCTAATGATAAATATAGACCTTTTAAGCCGTGGTAAAGTTATAGGTATATATGTAGGCATTTTAGATTGTTTGCTTTACATTACGATTTGTTCGATGAGTGGGCTTTGGGGCGAGGTTATTAAAATGGCGGCAATTAATATTCCGTTAAACATAGTTGCCATTATTAATTGGACAAGGAATTTAAAGAAACAGAGCGGTAAAGAGCAATCTATAGATATTAAAAAATTAACCAAAAAGTCTTTTGCAATATGTGTAGTCACATTTTTAATGGCTCTTGTAAGTGGATATTTCTTTTTAAAATATCTAAATACGGCATCACTAATAATTTCTACAATTTCTTTAGCTATAGGTATTATATCTAAAATACTTAGTGGTCAAAGATATATGGAAGCTTATGCTGTTATGATTGTTGGTAACGTAATTAGTCTTGCATTATGGATAAGCATGCTTACTAGCGGCAGTGCAGATGGAGCACCAGTGCAAATTGTTATGTATTTGGCAAATCTAAGCGACAGTATTTATAGTTACTTTTTATGGCGTGGCATGTATCGAAAAAAAACTGTTAATGGAGGAAAGCTACTAGCAAAAAGAAAAATAAAGATTAATAAAGTTATAAAACTACGCCGAGTTTATAAAAATCTTTATTGGAACAAAGAGGTAGATATCAATAAAAATTCGTAATGCAATATTAAATAAATCTGTAGTAAAAATGCAGATTTATTTTATTTTTTAAACTGTTTGTATATATAATTTAACTTTATTTGCAAAAATTACAATTTTAAATTGAAATTTTGGTAGTTTTTGGATAAATATATCATCTTAAGTTAAAATATAGTGCGCTTTGATAATTTATTACAGATGCTTAAATACAAAAATCTAAATAGTTTTTATATTTATAATATAAAAAATCAGTCTATGGTATTGACAAAAATTTATTTGTGTAATATAATAATGCCACAAAAAAATGTGGAGGGTATATTTCATGAAGGAGAAAAAACTGATTGCAATGTTTATAACTTCGGTTGTTGCATTTGTTGCTAGTTTAACAATCTCACTTGGAGTTACTTTTGCTTTGGCAGACCCAGTAGCAGCTATAGGTTTAGCAGAAATTACATATAACGTGTCATACGAAAAAACTGCAAATAAACAAGTAGTATTTGATCCAGCAGGTACACTTAATGGTAATATCGAGGATTACATAATTGTTAATAGTTACGATGATGTGCTTTATGCTAACGAAACTGTAAGCGATAGCATAAAATTATTAAAAGTTGCAGTAACTAACGATACTTCTAAGGCTCAGACATTTTCGTTTAGCATAAATGTAAGTGGGCAAACAAATGCTGTAAACTATGCAAACTTTGCAATAATAAATATTAGCAACCATGGTGTTGTTTACGATGTGCAACCTAGTGAAGTAATCAAACTTAATATCAATAACACTGCTAAACAGCTTACAATAAAACCAGATAGTACAGCTTACTTTATAGTAGCAGGTTATATCAATGACGAACTTGCTACAGAGGTTATAGATTTATCTGTATATATGAATATGACTGTAACTGTAAACAGAGTAGACTTTTTACCAGTTAAATAATAAGAAATACAAAAAAGTAGGTACTATGTACCCGCTTTTTTTTAATAGTAAAAAACCCAGCAATTATTTGCATGGGTTTTTGTTATATTGTTATTTATTTAATTCAAAGCCTTCAAAAATAACATTGTTGACATATTTTTTTAATTTTAAATATTCTTCGTTGCTTTTAACATGAAAAGCAAGTAGTGGTAAGTGCTTATATTTTTTTACATACCTGTTTGGCAAATCTTCGCATCTATACATAATAAAGTTAGGTTCTGATATGTCTTTGTTATATTTCATTTTTTTATAAGCTAGCCTTTCAAAAAATGAAAACCCCGAGTTTTTATAATTATAGCTTATTTGACCACGTTTAAAATTAGGAGCATTTAATTTAAACCATTCCAAAGAGTAGGGGTTTAAACTAGCCACAGCAAATTCGCCCTTATAGTCTTTTAAAATTTTATAAATATGCTTTTCGCAGTTTACCTTGTCCATATTTTTAATCTCAAAAATAACTGGTACTGTACCATTTATTATTTTAAGAACTTCGGTTAATGTTGGTATATGTTCGGTAGACTTATTTAAAGTTAAATCCTTTATGTCTTCGTATTTACAGTTAGAAATAAATCCGTCTTTGCCGGTCATTCTTCCAAGGCTTTCGTCTTTAAATACAACAATAGTGTCGTCGGCAAGTGCCCGCACATCCAAACATAGTCCAAATCCTTTTTCTACTGCCGCAGTAATAGAAGCAATGCTATTTTCGGGAGCATTGGTTGTTATTCCTCTGCAAGAGATAGGTGTATTAGTTATCCATGTTTCAAAAGTTTTCATTTATTATTCCTTTATTTATATCTTTAGTAAATTTATATTGTTGCCAATAGTTCATATTACATTTTACTATAAAATAAAAAATAAAACTACTAATTATCGATATGTTTTATATAAAATCTAAAATATTCTTATAAATAATTCCTGTTTATATATACATATGTAAACTTTATAAAATA
>CAMRVD010000058.1 GCA_947054085.1 uncultured Clostridia bacterium
TAGCAAAAAACACTTCATTATAAAGCATATTAAAAACCACGTTCCCCTCTAATATTACCACAGTATACCACAGAATTCTGCATAGCATATTAGAATAACAAGGATACTATTATTAAAAACATGAGGTCACTGCAATCACAGACTGTTCAAGAAAGATTTTGAAAACAAATCTATTTACATTAGCATTTTTAATATTCACATAACTTTCTGTATAGTCTTTATCTTTAACTAATTGTATTCCATTATATGTCAAATAATATTCAAGTAAAATATTTGAACCAGTATATGAAACATTCTCTGTTGTTATAGATAACATTTCATCTTCTAAGTCTTTTGATATAATTTCATAAAAAGATGACTTAACTCCTATAACATTTCCTGTTATTGGTTCTATAGTGAAGGTTTTCTTTCCCTTATCTGTTTGACCCCTTTGAGTTATATCATCAAAAGTAAGTACAACATCTGTACCAAGTGGCAATTTGACCTCACCAACATCTATATTGATAGAACCTAAAACTATTTGCTTTAAGTCTTTACCAGTATAGATAATTGTATTTACATTAAAATCGTCACTGTCAAAAGTAATTTCTGCGTCCTTTAAGTTTAAAGGAATAATATCAAAAGAAGATTCTAAATTTCCAGAGAAGTTTCCTCTACCAGAAATTGTTATGCTATGAGTACCCACCTTAATAGGTTGAGTAGTATACGAAACTTCATAATCGTTTAAAGTCAAATTCTTAGAATTATAAATTAAAGAGATATCTTTATTATCAAAAACAATTACTTTCCCAGTATAACTTTTTGAATTTATAGCTTTTAACATACTTTGATTTAATGCTTTACGAGCAATTTGGTAGTTCTTTTTTGCTGTTCCAGTAAAGTTTCCTTTGCCAACAATATTGACAGTTGCAGTGCCTGCATTGATTGAATTTTCATAAACTGGTGTTTCGTAATCAATGCCACTTTCTAATTCTTCTTGATAACCTGCAAAACTTGCTTTTACAGCTACTACGGCGGGCTCAAGACTTGTTCCTGAATAAATTAAATCAATAAGGTCACTAAGGGTAATATTTACTGAACAGGTGGATAAATCTCTTGGGCTTATTTTATAAGATATACCTTCCTTACTACCAGTATAATTTCCCTTACCAGTTATTTTAATTGAATATATGCCAACATTGGTAAAATCACTTTCTGTAACAGGGGAACCATCTTCGCCAATAATTTCAACTTCATAATCTCTATTTAATACTAGTATGTTGTGTAAATAGTTTATTGTAAATGAAGGTGCTTGATATGTACCATTGTAGAAAACTTCGCTTTTATAATTACCTAATGTTACATCATCCGCAGAAATATCCTTTTGTACAATTTGGAAAGTTATTTCAGTACTACCCTCAAAATTATTCTCTAAGGCTCTAAGTGCAATTGTGGCAGTACCTAATTCAACATTATCCTTGAAACTTATTATTTCAAATTCGTCTTGCTTTAAGGAATAACCTCCTAACATTAAGGTAAAGTCTGGGCGAATACCTAAACCTGTATAGGATTGATTAGGTATTAACGCTTCAACTAAGCTTAAATTTGCTTTGTTTATCGTAAAGGTTGCAGAAAGTTCGGCAGTTATTTTATAATTAGAACTTTCCATAACTTCAACGGTTATTTTAATTTTACCTGCACTAACCCAATCATTTTCTTCCCTATTAAGTTTTAGGATATAATCTTTGTCTTCTACAAGAATATTATCAACTTGGTCTTTTACAGTAATGGTAGGTTTTTGGTCATATCCTGTAAATGTAGCAAGCGTTTTATTCAAAGTTATTTCTTTAATTATTTGTTTAGTAATTGTAAAAGTTTTAGATAAGGTACCTGTGAAATTACTAATGCCTGTAAATTCTATTGTTATAATTCCTGCATCGGTAAAGTTGTCTGTAACTACATTATCTCTTTTATATATAACACTATAATCTGCCCCTTCTGTCATTACTTTATCGCCATAACTTGCTGTTATTAAAGGTTTTTGAGATATTGCGTTATATACCTTACTTTCAGCAAATACAAACATATCGGCTGTTATTGTTTTTTCTACAATTCTAAAACTTTTTTCAAGTGTAATACTTCCACTAAAGCCGTTTATTCCTGTTATTATGATATTGACAACACCAACATCAATATTATTTTCTTCGCCGTCTTGTATAAAGGTTAATTCAAAATCGGTACCTAAAACTAAATTTTTATTTACAACTTTTGAGAACACTGTAAGTTCAGGAACTATTGCAAAGCCAGTATATTCATAGGTTGAATTTATACCAGTTATAGTAGTGTTGCTTTCGCTAAGTTCTGCTTGTGCTATTTTAAATTGTTTTGTAACAACCGTGCCACTTTCAAAGTTACTGCTCTTACCTGTTATAACTAAAGTTGCTGTACCTGCAGCATTATTGTTTACATAACCATTTTTAACTAAGAAAACATTTTCATTATCTTTTTTATTTTCTATTTGGTCTACTGGGACAATCAAAACATTTTCAATTTCATTTGAGCTTTCTTTTAGTATTATTTCAATGTAGCCGTCAAATAAATCAAAATCTACGCCCTTTTTTAGCGTTATTGTAGAACTTCCTGGCCTTGTGTAAGTAATAACAGCCTCATTGCTTTCAAAATCAAATTCAACTGGTTTGCCGTTATAAACCTTGTCTGGAACTGTTATACCAATAGTTGTTGGGTTAAAGTCCGCTAAATTAACTTTATAATTTTTTGTTATTGTGTTGGTAAAATTACCTTTACCAACAATTTCAAAAACATATTCGCCAACAACTAAATAGCTAGCAGAACCCTTGCCGAATAAATTAGTTTTGTTTCCTTCAGTATAAAGATAATCATCTAAAGTATAAATGGCAAAATCATAATCAGTTCCCCTAACAAGAACATATCCGTCTTCAACTGAAGTTTCGTCAAGCACCATTCTTATAAAAGGTGCAACTCGCTCACCTTTGTAATTGCCATTCATATCAATTTCTTTTGGGTTTTCAATATTTATATAATCGCCATTTTCGTCTGCTAAGAAATATTTTATTTCATTAGACTTAATTTCTCTTTGCGTTATTCTATATTGTGCAGTAGCAGACCCCATGAAGTTACCTACTCCTGTTACTTTAACAGTAATAGTCCCCGCATTTTTGAAAATAGAAGTCTCTCCGTCGTTGTAGGTTGCCAAATAATCGCTTTCAGTTAAACTTAAACCATTTTTACTAACAACACTTGATATCTCAATTAAATGATTTTTGCTATCAAATTCTACAGTATTTTCTACTAAAGTAACAGTTGAAATCTCTGCTGGCGTGATTGTATATACTCTAGTGCCTAATGATGGAGACAACTCAAAATTAGTGTTATCAAGCAAAACAACACTTGCAGAAATATCTCCTGCATTAACCAATTGTAAGTCAGCAGAAACTGTATCATCTCTATCAAACTTAAGCCTATACTGCGTTGAATTTAATTCCATAATACCTGCTTTAACTACTGCAGAAATAGTGTGCTCATTTTCGTTATATACGCCCCTATCTTCTACAAGTTCAAAAGTATTAACAACCGCTTTTAATATTTTAAATGATCTTGTTATCTCTCCTCTATAGTTTCCTACTCTTGTAGCGGAAATTGTAATAATGATATTATCATTTGCTTCAACACAATCGGTTGAATATGAAGTAATAAAATCATTTGAAGTTAAATCGTAGTCACTAGCTACCTCATCAACAATGTCAATTGTTAGAGAATGTTTAGCTCCATTATATGTCCTATCACTAATACCAGTTATAACTAATTCACCATTAGTATCTGCTAATGCTAAATCTTTGCGTTTAATAGTAAACGAAGCAGAATATTCTCCTATAACATTACTACTAATAGAAGCTACTTTTATTGTAATGTTTCCGGCAGATTTATAATCGTTGGTTTGACTATCATCACGATAATATTTAACCATTAAGTATTCTTCTGTGTTTTCATCGCGTGAAGTGTCAAAAAGCTCTATATCATTTACTTTTAAACTTATTAAATTAATTTTTTGGTCTTTATTATTAAATGTTAAATCACTTTCTAAATCTTTATCGTAGGTAGCAACAACTTTGTCTGCGTTCAAATCTAATGGTTTAATAACAAAGGACAAATCTGCCATTGTGCCACTATAGTTATTAATGCCCGTTAAAATAATATAATATGTTTCTGCATCAATAGGTTCTGTAACAATAGTACCACTTACACTTGTTCTACGATAAACTAAGTTAAAATCGGTTCCTTCTGCTAAAGTTAAACCACCGTAACTTAAAGTTATGGTTGGTTTATGTGCCGTTTTATCAAATGAAAATGATTTTGTATATCCACTTGGTATTGTCTGCGAGATATCATAAGGATTAATTACAAAATTTTCTTGTGCAGTTCCTATATAATTACCTTTGCCTGTAATTCTCACAGTGTATATACCAGCACCTACCATTTCATCCGTTTCTTCGCTGCCCAAGACATATGAAACATCAAAGTTATTATCTGCAATGGTTCTATTATTCATAGTAACATTTATTTCAGGTATAATTGCACTACCAGTATATACTGTTGATTTTGGTGTTAATGTGATAGTTGCATTGCCAGTTAAGTTTGCTGGTACAATTGTAAACACGGTAGAATTTGTACCTATATATCCACCCCTACCACTTATTGTTACAACTGCACCGCCCGGTGTTGTAACATTTATATTATTTTCAAATGAAACTATATAGTCTGTTCCCTTTACTAGAGTTTTACCATTATCAGTAATAGCTAGAGTAGGCTCTATATTTGTACCTGTATAGGTTTGGTCTGGTATGCTTGCTACACTTGCAAGAGCAATATCTCTTTGTCCAATGGTAAAAGATGTAATCCTTGTTCCTGTGTAATTTCCTTTACCAGTTATAGTTACAGTTGCCTCTCCCATTGCTATATTATTAGTATAAGTTAAAGTATAATCAGTATTTTTAACTAGCACTCTATCTATAGAAGTATCGGCAAGCGTCACATCAGGCGTTAAAGCAGAGCCAGTATAGGGTTGAACTGTAATTGGAGTTTCTATAATATCTTCACTTGTTATACTTTTGGCTGTAATGGTAAAAGTTTTTGTTACTGTACCTTTAAATTTATCTATGCCTGTTAAAACCACCGAACCTTTTGAAGTCCCAATATTTATATTATCTCCATAAGTTGCTGTATAATCTTCGCCCTCAATAAAGTAGTAGGTTTTTCCAGTTACATATGTGCGACTAAATGTAAAACTTGGTTTAATTTGAGTACCTGTATAAGTGTATGATGTCGGTGACAATGTTATATCTGTGCTTTTTATTGTTGCCTGCGTAACTGTAAAAGTTGCATCTTTAGTACCAGTACAATTTCCCCTACCAGTTGCCCGAATTATATATGTACCTATTTCTTTAATTGAAGTTATTTGTGTCCCATCCGCTTTATGAAGAGAAACAACATAGTCAGTATTTAGAGTAAGCGTTTTAGTTCCTATTTTTAAAGTTGGTGTTACTTTGCCCGCATATAACTCTTCTCCAAAGTTGTATTCAACACTTGTTTTATTTAAAGTAAATGATACATTTTTACTATCGGACAAACTTTCCTGCGTTATAGTAAAGGTTGTGCTTGTAGAAGTCGTACTATCATAATAAGTACCATATCCTGCTATAGTTACATACGCTGTACCTACATTTGTATTATTTGTATATGTTACTCTATAATAAGAAGTTGACAAAGCAATCCCAGAGGCACTACCAGGAGTGCTGCTTGAATAATCCAGATAACCATAATCTCTAAAACTAAATGTATGAGTTTGAGCAGAACCCGTGTATGTTTTATTTGGAATAGTTAAATCATTATCTCTAAGAGCAAGACGAATATCTCTTTTAGTTAATGTATACGAAGCAGATAATGTGCCCGCATAGTCACCAGTACCTGTTATTGTTAAATTAACTGTTCCAGGTGCAGTAGGTGCTTTGCCCGTTGTAAAAGCCACTGTATAATCAGTACCCTTAATCAACTGAGTACTTCCATCTTTAACTACAAAGTCGGGGATTGTAGAATTAATTGATGAAACAGGATTCCATTGACGACTTGCAATACTACCTACAGTACAACTTGATATTGGTTTAGCAGTGTGTGCCGCCGCAGCAGTTAAATTAAGATGCAATGCTGGACGAACAGAATATGAATGATCAATAGTTGCTGGATTTAGTGTGTATCCATTTCCACTGATAAATATAATCCAATCTGCTTTGTCATTATACTCATTAAGGTGTCCTTCGGTTCTAAGCCATTGTGCATATGTTGTATCAGAAGTTGGATTACCATTAATACACTGATTAATAGACACATCCCATA
>CAMRVD010000059.1 GCA_947054085.1 uncultured Clostridia bacterium
AAGTCTATCACAAATGGCTTTTTATTTTTCTAACTTAATTTTACAAACTGCGTTTTAGAAAGTTGGACATTATTTTTTGAAAAAAGTACATAGTAAGGTTCGGCTTGTAAAAAATATTTTTCAAAATTAGTAGTTAGCTCATTTTCAAAATATTCATCCATAAAAATAACATCTAAATTTCCCAGGTTAAAATCATTGATCAAGTCAGTGACTTTATTAGTCAAGACAACTTGCTCAGCCTTTGAAAGTGCCTCGATAAAGAAACCAGAATACAACAGGGAAGCAATACTATCCAAAGCACCAATATGTAATTCGCTAAATTTTGAACATGGTTGGTCATTCTCCAAATGATAGAGCGAGTTAAAATCATGGATAACTTTTTTAGATTGGCTATAAAAAAGTTCTCCCGCTGGAGTTAGTGCCATTCCGCGGGGAGAGCGAATGAATAACTTTTTACCAAAATAATCTTCCAGTTGCTTGATTTTTTTACTGATGGCTGGCTGAGACAATAATAGAACATCACTACTTTTATTGATACTTTTTAATTCAGCAACAGTGGTAAAAACGTATAACAGATCAATATTTAGCGACTCATACATAAAAGATACCTCCCCATTATTTTTAGATATAACGAATAATCATAAGGGTATTATATATCGTTAATTCCACAGAGTAAAAGATAATGATACGCTGGGGGAGTAGAAAAATAAGGAGGGAAATCATGGGTAAAAATTATCTTTTAGGTGTGTCACTTTGCCTGATCGCCGTTTTATCATGGGGTGCTATGTTTCCGATCATGGGACCGGCTTTGAAGATCATGGATCCGTTCAACTTTACTTTATTTAGGTATGGGATCGTTGCGGTTATTTTTGCGATCATTTTATTTTTGAAAGAAGGATCACGGGCATTCTTACCAGAAAAACACTTTTTGAAATTATGGTTCTTAGGGACATCAGCTTTTGCGGGTTTTAGTTTTTTAGTCTTTTTAGGACAAAAATTAGCAGGTTCTTCAGGAGCATTGATCGCTTCGGTCATGATGGCAGTTCAACCATTATTAGGTGTGATCGTTGGCTGGATCTATCGCGGGACCAAACCAGGGAAATTTGTTTTTATGTCAATGTTAGTTGCTGCGGTAGGTGTTTTTTTAGTGGTAACTAAAGGTGATCCAGCTAATTTATTGGGTGGTCAAAATACGTTATTAGCAACGATTTTGATCCTACTAGGTGCACTATGTTGGGTGATCTATACAACTGGCGGGGCTGATTTTAAGGAATGGTCGATCTTACGCTATTCAACACTAACAACAATTTATGGTGTGATATCGGTCAGCCTTATTTTGACATTAGCGATAAGTTTAGGCTGGCTAGAAGCTCCGACTGTAACACAGGTTCAAGAAGTAAGTGGTGCACTTGTATATATGATCACTTTAGCTGGTGTGTTTGCAGTTTTTGCTTGGAATTTGGGGAATCGATTGATCGGTGCTTTAAATGGGATCTTATTTATGAACTTAGTGCCTGTAACTGCTTTTGTGATCACTATCTTGCGTGGATACCAGATCACAAGTTATGAAGTAGTAGGTTGCTTATTGACGATCAGTGCCTTAGTTGCAAATAATTTGTACAATCGTTACAAACTGAAATGATGCTTATTAAAATACCCATAAATCTCGCTATAGTTGAGGTTCATGGGTATTTGTCATTTTTAGAAGTTTAAGTATGGTCTTTTTTCTTGAGTAACTTTGATAACTCACGAGATTTTCTAATAGAGATAGGACACCAAGTGGTTAATTGTTTGTTAAAGTATATTTTGCCATGCTTGCTGCTAAAAAGATAGACTGCATTTAAATTGATTAAAAATCTTTTATGGCAACGGAAAAAGTAATCTTTGTGATATTCTTCAAGTTGTTTCAGAGAACCTCGAAACTCAATGACCTGATTTTTTGCATGCATAATGATGGCGTTTGGTTTATTTGCCACTGATTCAAAATAATAAATATCAGAAAGTGCAGTTTTAAAATGGCGGTCACGTATTCGATAGGAAAAATTCTCTTGATCAAGTATATTCTTTTTTTCGAGGGCTTTCAAAGATAGCTTTATATCTTTTCTTAGTGCATTTAAAACATACTCCCAATCTTTTTTCAAAATATAGTCTAAGGACTGGATGTGGTATGTTAAAGCTAAGAGTGATAGTTCCTCGTGTGCTGTGATAAAGACGATATTATCAAACGGGCGCAGCTTTCGTAGTTCAAGCGCTAATTGAAATCCACCGAGCTTGTCGTTGTTTATTTCAATATCAAGTAAAAATAAAAAATCTTCGTGTTCATGTGCTTGAGTGTATTCTATTGTAGCTGTAGGATCTGCTGTTGATAAAATAATTTGAGCATCAAGCATTTCAAAAGAAAGATAGCGTTTAAGAGTATCAGTTAAATATTCACGTTGTGTTGGGTCATCTTCAACTAAAATTATGTTTAACATTGTGGCACTTCGATTCTAAGTATAAAACTTACTTGATTATTTTTTCGGAACATTTGAAGACTTAGATCTTTATGTTGATTGATCAGCTCTTGGACAATAGTAAGTCCGCGCCCGTGACCACTTCCTTTAGTTGAATAGCCTTGAGTTAACCACTGGTCAAAATCGATCCTGGTGTTTTCACTAACTGTATTACGAACGATAATATCAGCTCCAGCAATCCCATAAGAAATAAAACCTAATTCCAATTGCTTATTAGGAGTTTTCTTTGTTTCATCGATCGCATTGTCTAGGATGATCGATAAAATACGAGCAGTGACTAATTCTAATGGTCCAAAATCAGTAATTTTATCAGTAATACTTAGTAAAACATTCACATTATTCCGTTGAGCTTTGGCAATTTCAGAAAAGACGATCCCTTGCAAGCCAATGCTTTCAATCAGTTCGATTTTTTCAAAAAGATCCAAGCTTAATGAATTTTTCAGTGAATTTTGTGAATAATCAGTCAATTGCTGAAAATAGTCAATTAAAGCTTGGTTTTTTGTTTCATGGATCTTTATGCTCAAAGTTTGAAGCATATTTTTATAATCGTGTTTAAAGTCAACGATCTCTTGATAATGATCTCGGATAGTTTGAAAGTGTGTAGCAAACATATCGGCTTGCCTTTGTTGCTGTTTAAGAAGATCTTTATTTCTTTTTAGCGAGAGCAACAAGTAGTTAGTTTGACCGACCAGAAAAAGAAAGATCACTAATGTGACTACAAGAAGCCCTAACTGAAAGTCATTATACTTTATTAGGTTGCGACTTCCGCTTAAAAAACAAACAACAACTAAAATAAAAAATACCATACCGAGCTTGTAATTATAGAAAGCTTGTTCAGGATAAAAAATACTAAATATTGGCCGGTATTTGTCGATTTGGTCTACGGTAAATATCAAAAAAAACCAAGTACCTATTCCAGCCCAGAGAAGTATCTCTGCATCTGGAAGCGACAAATGTGTTACTAAGATATAAATCACTGCTCTTACGATACAATATACTACTACTACATAAATATTAGCAAGTACAAAGAAAATTACCGAATCTTTAACTTTCTTGAAACGAATCAATGAAAAAATCACGGTTGCTAGTACTAAAATTAAAATGATAGTCTCTAAGCCACCATAAATATAGTGAGTAGTGAATGCTAAAATACCTGAACAAACTATGCTTAACAATAAGCTATACCAGTGGATCTCTTTCTTTAGTGCAAGATATACTAAAAAGATACCGAAAAAATTAAAAAAGTAATCTAGCGTTTCTATTTCCAAACTTATATTTAACATCGACTGTATCCTTTCATATCATGTTTTCTTTCGATGACTTACTGCCATTTTGTTTAAGAAAATTAAGAAAAAAATCCATGTGCCCCAACTGATGTAAAGTAAAAAATTTTCTTGGAATGAGAATGTGGGGTCTGAGTGAAACTTATTGATGACGCCTACAAAAGAAAAATATGTAAGTTCATCTAATATGTTATTTCCAATCGTAGGACTTAGAACTAATATGACAATAGCAGTCATCATAACTGATCCAATGACCTGTGCTTGAAGCTGTGTTTTCAATAAAAGCCCAGCAAGCAAATAAAGTAGGGTGATAGAGAGACCTGAGATTACTAATGTTAAAATATAGTTCAACATATAATTCGTTATATTTACTGAGAGTATCGTAGGAATAATTAGTCCGAGACAAAGCATTGAAGTAATTGGCAATATAATGTTAGAGATCAAGTATTCGCTATTTTTGATGCCACTTAGTAGTAGTGTTTGGGTTATCTTTTTTTCATGTTCTTCTGCTAGTATTATTGTAATAGGAAAGCCGATCGACATTACTAAACAAAACGTAAGACTTAGGATCAAAAAAGTAAATTTGTCATTGCTAGAGAGATCATCACCTGCTAATTGGTAGTTGAAAACCATCAAAATAAGTGGAGAAATCATTTGTAATAAAAGACTTTTATTTTTAGATAATGTCTTAAATTTCATATATAGCAAAGCTCCTATATGTCGTAACATTTACAACTCACTGCCTTTCAGTTAGTTTGATGAATATTTCCTCAAGTGTTGGTTCAATTGAATGGATAGAGTACACGTCTCTTAATGATGAAAATGATGTAAGATCATCAAAGCTTACCTTTTTTTGATGCTCATTATTAAAGGAAATCAAAACCTCCTTTTCATGAATATATTTGTTAATGATATCCTTGGGTGAGCCTTGTTCAATTATTTGCCCATTGTTTAGTAGGGCTATTTTATCGCATAAAAGAGTCACCTCATGCATATTATGGGATGTTAGGAATATGGTGGTCCCTTTTTTCTGTAAGTCTTTAATTTCATTACGAATATTTCTAGCTATCGTTGGATCCAAACCCGAAGTAGGTTCATCCAAAAACAATAATTTCGGTGAATTTATCAGAGCTCTGACAAACAACATTCGTTGAAGCATCCCTACTGAGATATTACCTGTTTTCATGTTTTTTTGCTTAATTAAGCCTACTTTACTCAATAAATCATCGACTTTTTTTTCTGAAATTCCAAAGATATGCGCATATATCTGAAGATTTTCAAATATTGACAACCGCTCGTAATATCCTATTGCATCGCTCATAATACCAAGTTGGGTTAAATCAGAGCTTTTAAGCGTTTGAGAATCTTTCTCAAAAATCTTACTACTACCCTTGTAAGGTTTGATAATTCCCAAAAGTGTATTTATTATAGTTGTTTTGCCAGAACCTGATGGACCAATAAACCCAAAAATTTCTCCCCTACTTACGTGGAAATTTAAATCTGTCAGGACAAGTTGTGATCCATATTTCACAGAAATATCAATAACATCAATTATATTTTTCAATTTAAATTCCCACCTTATTTTTTCCTGATTACTTTTATAAGATTATAGATCATACCAGCACAGCAGATAACAAAAGCAACAGGAATAAAGTACAGGCGCCAGCCACTAAGGTTCCATGACATCATTCTTACGAACAGCATGATGGTAAAGATAAAAAACATCCCACTTAATTTAATATTCGTATTTAGCTTTTTCACTTTTATTTCCTCCCTGTAATATAAATAAAACGAAAACTATAAACGATACTCCAAGCCAGAAGCTAATGTGACTAGTTGATGCACCAGTTTGTGGTAAACTTTCATAACGTGCACTAAATGAACATACGAATGGGCTACTTCGAAAAGATGGACTAGGAAAGAATAATGATCTTAGTATTCTTTCCACTGATCATGTTCACCAGATATGTAGCTATATAAATAATATTCTACGTAAAAGTTTAAACTACAAAACCCCACTAGAAGTATTCATGAAGTACATTACAAATGAGCAATTAGCTTTTTTCTAACTTAATTTGACAATTCATAAGTATAAATTCCTTCCTTAAATATTTAAGACGATTTTTTGTAACAAATAAGCCTCATCGAGGGTGAACCGATGAGACTTATTTGTTAGCAGAAAGAGGCGTATCCTACCATGGCACCGCCTAAGTAACCAAGTGGTCCACCAGCAGCACCTACAAATGCAGAGCCAAAGGTACCAGCGTAGCACCGAACTCAATTCTTTCCGCCAACGGTTTGCAACATGTCGTGCTCAGTTAAATCTACATACTTCATATTATTTCCTCCAAAGTAAATATAGTGTAGTCTATCTGGAACTCCTAATAGATAGGCATTCCTAACTACAAGTGAATAATACAATGTTTTCTAGAAAAAAAGTTATTATTATTTTTTCGTTCGTTTTTTAGTATTTTTCGTTTCAAATTGTGCATTTAGAAGATCGATAAAGTCCATATAATTGTGTAAAAGTTAAAAGGCCATGTAACAGCCCTTTTT
>CAMRVD010000060.1 GCA_947054085.1 uncultured Clostridia bacterium
AAAAATTTTTCTATAAGTATTTGCGGTAATAATAAAGTAGAAATTAGTGATATAAAAATTGAATACAATTATTTGGAGCAAAAGTAAATGGATTACGCAAAATTTGCTTATTTAAAAGCTACCGAACTAGAAGGAAATATTGGCGAACAACTTATTACCGAAGTATCATCAAATAATGCTATAGAATTTGTAGAACCTATATTAAATATGAATGTGTCTACTACAAGCGATTTAATAGTAGGTAAAGTTAATCTGCACGGAAAAACATTTTTTCAAGACAAATTAATTGTAAAGTCAACTATAGCAGGTAAATTAAATTTAGAAATTTTAATTAATGGCGTGCCAATATTAGCCGAAGAGCGAGAAGTTGTGCAAGGCGAAAATCAAATTATGCTATTAAAAATTTATACAATAGCAGAACCCGGCGAAGCTGAAGTGACAATAAGATTAAAGCCTGCATTAAACTTTGCTTGCACAGTTATAAGCAATACAATGGCTGTGTGGGGTGCTGTTAGTGTTTTAGAAAAAAATGTTGTAGAAATGCGGGCATTAAAGCATAACAATATGATTTGGGTTAGTTATTGTGATAATCAAAAAATTATGCTTGCTAAAACAGAACTTAGTCAAAAAAGTTTATCACCAAATATATTTGTTGAGGTTGCAAGCGGAATATCTCATAGCTTTTGCGAGGATAAGAGCGGTAAGGTTTATTTATTTAGAGTAGATGCTAGTGGTAATTTATTTTATAAGCCTTATGGCGAAGTAACTTCGGAAACTAAGATAGATGATAATGTAAGCGTTTGTTATGCTAAGGTGTGTCCTACAGAAGCAGAAGAAGATGTACTTATTTGTTACATAAAAAATGGTAGGCCATGCTTTAAAAATATGACAAACGGACATGTTAGCAGTTTAAAATATTTTGATGTGCCGGCGGGTAAATATATAAATGTTACAATTGCTAATTCTAATGTAAATAGAATGTTTGTCATATGCACTCATAGTAATTTATCTAATTACATAATGTATTCGTCTAGCAGTTCTACAATAAACAGTTTTACAGAAAGTTTACATGCAGGCTTAGTTACATATGTAAACCGCTATGTAAATTTTGGTAATGCTAATAGCAGAAATACAATAAATTTATCAATGAGTATTGATTGTGCTGTAAGTAAAACGTTATTAAATTATCAAGATTTATTAAATAATAAAATAACCGAAAATTTAAATGCAAAATTTTTTACTGATAGTTCTATTTACCAGATAGACTTAGTTCCTCCGATAGACTATTGCATTACTTATGACATGATTAAGCAAGCATTAGGAAAAAGGCCTTATTATATTTACGAAGGCGATTGTGCAGATTGGAAACCAGCTAAAATAGATATTGTTGATTGTATATTTACTGATAAATCAAACATAATGGGCAAATGGCCTTTTAACGAAATTAAGCCATGTATAGTTAGAAATGGTAAGCTTATAGCCTATTTAAACCCAAACGACTACACAAAGCTAGAAGACGGCGGCGATTCGGATATAAGTAATCCGCTTAATCATGTAATGGTTCAATTTCCTAAGTTTTATTATAAAATGGAAAGTGATTGCGATGGTAAATCACGCTATCAAGAAATTAACTACATAAAGATTAAATTTTCTAATAAAAAACGAGAAGGTTATACTTGTGCACCATTTGTAAAACGGGGGGTAGAATACGATAGAATTTACGTAAGTGCGTATCGTGGCAAAGTAGAAAATAATCAATTATTAATGTATTCGGGCTTAGAGACGGGATCTCTTATGCCACACGATGATGTTATAGATTTATTACCTACTATCTACAATGGTCAATATACAACTTTTACTATAAACGTGCTTACGTTAATACAGATGCTATTCTTTTTAATGTTTGCCAATATTAGTAATTTTGGAAATACAGGCTTACCAGATGGTATTGCTTATGGTTTTCAAAAATATACGGGCGTAGGTAATAAAAAAGGAATGATTTTTGGTTCGTTAGGTGATACCGAAGAACTTGCAACCAATAAGATGTTTGGAATAGAAAATCTTGTTGGTGGTGACATGACGTTTATTGACGGATTTTTATATTCTTCTGATTATACAATGTATGTATTTGACCCATACAACCCTAAATGTTCTTTAAAACACGATTCGGTAGAGGGTTATTCTGTGCATCCTTTTACAATATACGATTTAGATCCTACTAATAAACATCCTAAAGGTCAAATAAATGGTGTAAATGCAAATAGCAATGTTGGTATTTTGCCTTATGCACTAAATTCCATAATAGATTATGGTGTTTACGACGAATTTGACTCGTTTGAATATTTTAAGTATATAGATGCTAAGGATTATCCGTATAGCCCTGTATTTTTAGGAAACGGCGGCGAAGAAAACCAAGCAGAATCTATGTTCCAATATCGCGGAATAGCTCAATTATATAATCCGGGTGTAATACCAATCAACGAAAGATTTGTTTGTTACCCAGACGATTATAAAAGTAAATAAAGGAGAACTTATGCAAATATCATTACATAATAAATACGAGATTACTATTGGCGATTCAAATTATACTGCATACAATACAATAACGCATAATATCTACGACCAAATAAAAACTTTAAGCGAATACGGCAAGTATTTTGCTTTTGGTAATGGAATCGGGGATATAAATTACAATAGTAATAGCATGATTAATAGGATAGCAACCTATGACTCGCAGATAGAAGAATACAACATAGATCCTACAAAGGGTACATTATATATTAAAAGATGTGCATCTATAGACGAAAATAGTTTAAGTGGACTAAGCTTTACAGAAATAGGCTTAGGAGTAATTAATAAAGACGATGGTAAAATAGTTAGCCATGTAAAAATTTTAAACCAATCTGGAGAGCAAGTAAGTATTGTTAAAAAACCGGGACAAACTATGTTTGTAAGAGCGACTATTTATTTAGAAATAGACGAGTCGAAAAAATATCTTACAGCAGGAGATAATCTGCTTATTAAAGCTATACTTGGTGCTGCAGGAAGTTCCGAGCATGTTTTAAAAGCTACTAGAGGATACAATTTAGTAGATAATACAGATAGTATTTACAGAAATATTCCTAGGGATGCAGATCTTTTTGATTGTACTTTAACTGCTACTACAAACCAAGATAATTCTACCGAACTAAATTTTAGTTATGATTTATCAAACGGCGAAACACCCGAAATTATACTGCTTTTAGATGGTTCGCCAGTTTGTAGATACCGAGTAAGTAGTAATAATTCTACTACCGATCTTGAAGTTCTTACGTCACAAACAAATAATACATTAGATTTAGGAAAATTTGTTACAGCAGCTAGTATTTCTAAAGATTCGCAAACTGTAGATCAATGCAAATTTAATTTATATGCAAAGGAATTTTCTGATTATATAGCTAATCCCTTTGATGCTAATATAACGGCTAGCACAACAAGGTTTGTAAGTAAAGATTCTAGTAAAGTTGCCTTTATTGCTGATGGCACTGTTTATATATATTTAAACCAAGCTTATCAACTTAAACAAATAGCAAATAATATTAGTTCTACCAATATTAAAAATATTATAATGTTTGAAGATAATATTTTTGTTATTTACAGTGTAAGTCCATATATTAAGGTTTATAAAATAGAAAATATGACGGCGGTAGAAAAGTCTGTGGATTTTTCTGTTTACGAAAATTTTGATAATAGTTACGATTGGCAAGATGTGCATATTATAAATGATAACAACGGCAATTTTACTTTAGGTATTATATTAAACGAAATTAATCATAATCCGGTTATAGTAAAAGCTAAGTTTATTGATAACATTTTTACTGTTATATCGGCCACAAGTGGAAAATCTGATTATATTGTAAATATGTTTTCTTTGTATAAAAATAATTTTTGTAGCTCCATGATAGGGTTTATAACTAACAATTATAATTCGCCAAGTCCGTACAAAATAGAGCAAGTTTGGGCAGATGGAACAACAGAAATAACAAACGAAGTTTTTGCTTATTTAATGGTTAACGATACTGCTAAACTAGAAGGTAAAAGCAGAGCGGTTATTGCTAAAAAACCCGCAAAGCCATATATTTGGCTGTTTTATTACCCAAGGGTATTTAGATATAGTATATCTTTAACCGAAGGGGTAGAAAACTGGGTAAGTACATCGCTTAAATACCTAATACAAAAATATCAAGATCAAAGTCCAAAATACAAAATTTATAGTTTAACTAATTATGATAATCCAGAAGAGTTTGTAAATGGATTTCCTTCGGATATCGATTTAAACGATGTAACGGATTTTGAATTTTTGGACGATACTTTACTTATTTTTTCTGCCTCGAGTGTAAAAGCCATAAACTTAAAACAAATATACACCATAGCCGAAAACTTGCCCGAAGCTAATGCCGAATATAATTGTACAATTTCAAGAGAGGTTATTTACGGTAGTAGCAACGAAGAAGGGGTTCAGGGAAGTGTTAAGGTGGTGTTTACAGTATGATATTTACCGAAAGATTAGCAAAACTTGGTAAAGCTGATATTATTAATTGTACTCTTGTAAGTGGTAGTCCATTGACATTTAATGTTTATGTTAGTATTGGCGGAGTAAAGCAAAAGACTTTAATTGTTACAGATAACCAGTATAGTTTAAGTAAGCCAGTAAACGAGTATATATACAACGAAATTTTGCAGATAGATGATAATTTTTTGCTAGCCCGAATTGGTGATAGTTTTAGTATTTTAAAACAGGAGGATCGAGATGGAGCTTAGTTCTATCTGGAGTATAATATTGTCTATGGTAAGCGAAAGCGGAGTATGGGCAATGTTATTTTTGGCGCTGTTATTGGTTTTAATTAAAAGCTTTAATAAGCGTGAAGAAATTTATCAAAACTTAATAAAAATGCTAGGTAAAAGTTTAAATAAAGTTGACGAGATTAAAGAGGATATAGAAGATTTAAAGTTTGTATCTGGTATAGGAGGCAACAGTAAGTTAAATAAAAATACTAGCACAAATAGCACAGAAAATTTATCAAAGGAGGATGCAATAATTGACTCTAAAATCAAAAATTAAAAGCTATAGTTTTTGGATAAGTTTAGTCAGTGCAATTTTAATTATAATTAGGGTGGTATGTGAGCAACTAAATTTAATAATTAACGAAAGTGTAATTATGGATGTAGTTACTGGCATATGCGGAGTATTGGTTCTTTTAGGAATATTATCTTCGCCAACCCAAAGGAAGGAAGATATGCAAGACGATAAAATAATTGATCAAGTAAAAGACCTTAATAATACAATAAAAGAAGATTTAAATAATACACAAATGTCTATACAAGAGCAGATTGAATTTTTGCAAAAACGATCAAATTTAGAAACAATCGAAGTTTTGCCAAAATTAGAAAGCGATGCTTTAGACAATGATAGTAAAAATATAGAAGGTGTTATTACAGATAGTAACGAATCTACTTTGGTAGCCGAAAAAGATATAAATATGAACAATAAAGAAAATGAGATGTCTGAGCAAAATCCGCAAAATTTAAATAAAACAGATGAAATTATGGTGCAAAGCTGTGATTTTGAACAAAATTTGCAAGTTTTAAGCGGTAGTCAAGAAACTCTGGAATGTCAAGATTTTGTGGAGGATTCGTCGATAGGATTGGAACTTACTTGTTTAGAAACAACGATTGACGAGCAAAAGATTGAAGACGATTGTTTGGATAAAATATATACAAATAATGATCAGTTATTATTAGACATAAGGTACTTACTACAAGAACTGATTAATAAATTAAAATAATATAATTAAAATATATACATTATGTTCACGAATGCTTTGTGTGCATA
>CAMRVD010000061.1 GCA_947054085.1 uncultured Clostridia bacterium
GTAATACGCATCTTCACGTATACTACAATTTCGCCGGGTCCCCTGTTGAGACAGCTCCCAACTCGTTACGCCATTCATGCGGGTCAGAACTTACCTGACAAGGAATTTCGCTACCTTAGGACCGTTATAGTTACGGCCGCCGTTCACTGGGGCTTAAGTTCTATGCTTTGGCTCTCATATGCCTAACACTTCCCCTTGACCTTCCAGCACTGGGCAGGCGTCAGCTCCTATACGTCAGCTTGCGCTTTCGCAGAAACCTGTGTTTTTGATAAACAGTCGGTTGGGACGTTTCTCTGCGGCCAGACTTACGCCTGGCACCACTTCTCCCGAAGTTACGTGGTCATTTTGCCGAGTTCCTTAACAAGGGTTATCCCGTCCATCTTATGATTCTCTCATCGTTCACCTGTGTCGGTTTGCGGTACGGGCACCTCATATCTCCTTAGCAGCTTTTCTCGCCAGTGTGAATTCGTCAGCTTCCTTACTAAATTCAGTCCCATTCATCACCTAGCCGCAATTTGTGTGTACTTCACTGCACAAAAGCCTCATGATTTAGCCACGGATTTCCACCCCCGTGGTCTGACTATCCTACTGTGTCCCTGCATCGGTCTTAATCGATATGCGGTGGTACTGGAATATCTACCAGTTGTCCATCGACTACGCCTTTCGGCCTCGCCTTAGGTCCCGACTTACCCTGGGAGGACGAACCTTCCCCAGGAAACCTTGAACATTCGATGGCAAAGATTCTCACTTTGCTCTCGCTACTCATGCCGGCATTCTCTCTTGTATGCAGTCCACCACCCCTTTCGATATGGCTTCAGCCCGCATACATTGCTCCTCTACCAATAGTATTACTACTATTCCCAAGCTTCGGTAGTAAGTTTTAGCCCCGTTGAATCTTCGGCGCACCATCACTCGACCAGTGAGCTATTACGCACTCTTTAAATGAGTGGCTGCTTCTAAGCCAACATCCTGGTTGTTTTAGCAACGACACATCCTTTTACACTTAACTTACATTTTGGGACCTTAGCTGTGGATCTGGGCTGTTTCCCTTTTGGCAACGAAACTTATCTCACGCTGCCTGACTCCCGGAGAACAATTATATGGTATTCGGAGTTTGATAGGATTCGGTAGACCGCGAAGCCCCCTAGTCCATTCAGTGCTCTACCCCCATTAATCTTTTATCCGAGGCTAGCCCTAAAGCTATTTCGAGGAGAACCAGCTATATCCGATTTCGTTTGGAATTTCTCCGCTACTCACAAGTCATCACCGTCTATTTCAACAGACGTGTGTTCGGACCTCCGCAGCGTCTTACCGCTGTTTCATCCTGCTCATGAGTAGGTCAATCGGTTTCGGGTCTACGACATGCAACTATGGTCGCGCTATTCACACTCGCTTTCGCTACGGCTCCACCACTTAAGTGGCTTAACCTTGCTACACATCGTAACTCGCCGGCCCGTTCTACAAAAAGTACGATATCACACTATAAGTAGTGCTCTATCTGCTTGTAGGCATACGGTTTCAGGTACTATTTCACTCCCCTTCCGGGGTACTTTTCACCTTTCCCTCACGGTACTATACTCTATCGGTCACTAGATCGTATTTAGCCTTAGGAGATGGGCCTCCCGCATTCACACCGGATTTCTCGTGTCCTGTGCTACTCTGGAACACCACGGTCGCGGTCATTGTTTCGTCTACGAGGCTTTTACTCTATTTTGCCTAGCTTTCCAGCTATGTTCGACTACAATAACCAACTAACACTATGTGGGTCCTAACCCCATTTATATAAATATAATGGTTTGGGCTCTTACCCGTTCGCTCGCCACTACTTAGGTAATCGTTGTTTTACTTTCTTTTCCTCCAGGTACTTAGATGGTTCAGTTCCCTGGGTTCCCTTCTCATACACTATGTATTCATGTATGGATACCTGCGCATTACCACAGGTGAGTTTCCTCATTCAGAAATCTTGGGATCACAGATTATTTGCATCTCCCCCAAGCTTATCGCAGCTTATCACGTCTTTCATCGGCGTCTAGTGCCAAGGCATCCTCCGTACGCCCTTTGTAGCTTGATCTAAATGATTTTTGCTTACATTGGTTGTATACTTTGTTTACTTGTTTGTAAACTTGCCTATGACAATTGTTTTGATTGTTCAATTATCTTGTTAAAATTATACTCAGCGTAAATTGTATATTACAGAAAAAATTGTTTTGTAATTTGCGTATTACACTATTATTTGATTATAACTCTGATTCTCGTTATATATAGTTAATATATATCACAATATATTTTATAATATGCAGTTGTCAATGTACGAAATATCCTAACTTTAACCAAAAAAAATTGGATAGTAAACTACTATTTTGCACTCTGTTTTTGTGCACTATTTTTAGTTTGTCTATCCAGAGGTATACGCTTATTTGTATACATGGTTAAGATTAAGTTGTTGTTCGCTCCCTAATTCGGTGCGAATGGCAATAATATATCAAATAAAATTTGGCTTGTCAACAACTTTTTACAAAATTTTTAAATTTTTTTAAAATTATTTTTAAGCCCTATACTATTGCTGCTTACATTTTTAGCAAGCTCATATAAAATACACCAATAATATATGTTTGTCAATAGCTTTTTACAAAATTATAAAAATTATTTTTTTTATTTGCCAATACTTATAATATGCTATATAATATATTACATATAACCATTAAATACAGGTGATTTATGAATCAAGATCAATCAGATTTACAAATTCAATCTTTTGCAAGCAAGGAAGATTTTTTACTTGCAGACGACAACGCAACTGCCGCTATTATTTTAGTAGAAAAAGCTTGCGAGCAATATCACAAAGTTTTTAAAAAATTAGATGTGCCTTATAGCTATGTAGATTTCTTTTTGTCAGAGTTCAGCAAATATAGTGCTCTTTTTACTGGCAAGTTAAAAGATTTCTACTCTAACTGTAAAACTTTAAACCTTACTTCTGAAGACTTTATCCAAAGATACAACAAATCTTTTTATTCTCAGCATAAAAGCATTAAAACTAATAAAGAAGATAAGTTTTTGTCCTTTACTAATTCTATTCGCCCTACTTTTACAAACGAAATGCGTGAAGTTACCAACACAAATATGTCTAATCTTACCGAAAATATTTTAAATATTTGCAAAAAGATTGATTCTAGCGACGAACAAGTAAGCATCGTGGATCTTTACGAAATGTTTATGATAGATAGATATATTTTAAGCCACAACTTTGGAGAAAAAGTTAAAGTTGCAAAAAAGGATAAAACAAATATACAAGCTAAAAAATTAGCTTCTGTTGAAAATATCAAAAATACAGAAAGTTCCAGCAAACAAAGCACTACACTTATTGGCAATGCTATCGAAAACAAATATCAAACCCATGGTAAAACAGTAAAAATTGTTATTCCAAAATTAAAACTACCATCTTCGTATCCAATATTAGAAACCAGCAGAGTTGATAACAAAAAACATACTCGCAAGCTCTGCTCTCCTGCTAAGCAAATTATATTTTTAAATAAAAAGAAAATTTTAGCAGTTAAATACTCTACCGGATTTTTAGAAAAACGAAAGCCAGTTAAGAAAAAGAAAAAGTTCGATTGGGATTTTTAAAAGAATTTTAACAAAATATCTTTTCAAATCATAAATTATATGATAATATAAGATTGTAATAAATACAAAGGAGGTATATTATGATAAAACTTTTATTAAAAATAGTTTGGTATGTTATAGTTATTCTTGCATTTGTTCTAGTTGTGTACTTCCTATTTGAAAATCAAGGTTCGGGTATCGAAAATCTTAAAAACTTGTTTAGCATAGGCTTTGTAGAAGGTATCAAACAATTTTTTGTTTCTATCTGGAATGGAATAAAGTTTGTATGCGGAATTAATTAAAATAACCATAAACAAAAAGTGGGGTCTACCCCACTTTTTTAACCACTTTTTTTGTTAATTATATTATTAGTAACATTATAATTTTATTATATAACTAATTATCTTTATTTAAACTTCGTGTCGATTACCAAATATTTCTTCAACTTTATAAGGTGCATGGTTTTTTATTATAATTTGAGATAAATCTTCTAAGTTTAAACAATTTAGCTGACCATAAACATTATAAGATCTATTAGCAAGATGAGCACTGCCGTCTATACAAACGCTTGCAAGCTGATTATCTTTATAAGTAAATAATGGGTCAAAGTTATTAGATTTACTGTTTTGATGATAAAAATAAGTTTGAGTATGTCCCGCTATAATTATATTGTCGCAAAATCTACTATTGGGTGGCAAATAAATACCTTTATTTGCATCCTTTAATCTTTGATATAAAAAGACATTAGGATTTTGATATTTTAAATCTTCCATTTTTTCACAAACAATATTAGTGCTCACATTACTTATAACAGAGATATCATTAGCCATATTTACAAAACCAGAGTGCACAAGCAAATATCTATCATCTACTTGCAAATAATTTGAAAGTTTTTCAAAGTAATCGGACATCTCTTTTAGTATATCGTAGACCAACCCTAGTACTTCGTATATTTTTACTGTTTGTGGCAAATGATACTCATTTGCTATAGCTTTAATGTTTTCTTTGTAAAGGTTCCACCAAATATTAATGCATTGTAATTTATCAGTAACAAACGAAGTTGGATCTACATTGGAGTTTTCAAAATTTAAACAAACTTCTTTTAAAACCCCCATAAATGTATCTTTTGTGCCGTTACTAGGATGAATGTACAATTCTAAAGCTGTTTGCTTATCTAAAGTCTTGCTGATATTTATGGTATCAATTAAAATCTGTTCGTGATTTCCTTTAATAAGCTGTATTTTATTTTTATATTTGGTGCTTGTTAATATTTTAAAAATATTATATCCACCCTCTCCCCTATCGATTATATCTCCCAGTAAATAAAGCTTATAATTATTATCATATTGAGTATCTAAGAACTCTATTAACTTATTAAATAATTTATCCTGACCATGGATATCGCTAACTACAAATTTTTTCATACGTATATTTTATCATAATTAGAAAGTTTGTCAATACGAATAAATTTTTAACGAATTTAAAACTACAACATATTGACAAACTATGTTTTTCTGATATACTAATTTTGCAAGGAGATTTTTATGCAAAAGTTTATTAATAAATACGATGTTTTAAGATTCTTAAAAGTCAATGGATTTAAATGGAACGGGACCAAGCAAACATCAAAGGGCGAAGTTGTTGTAGATAATATTGATGATTTTTCTACATTTAATGACTTCGTGGGATGTAACGGAATATTTACCAAACTTACTGATAAAAACAATCAAAATTTATGTTGTACCATTTATATAGACAATTATAATTTTTGCTTATTTCTTGACGAGTTGGATTTATCTGACCCAACAAATCCAAAAACTATTTTAAAAAATGTTAAAGATTTAAGTAATACATGGATAGAATATCTTGCAAACAAGTACCCACAGTACATAGAATTTGCAAAAACTGACTTATATAATCAAGAATTACGCATAATAAAAAAATATATGGAAAACTATGCTAATAAACTTGATGACAAGTTCTACACAAATATAATAACAAAAGTTTATAAAGATAGCATAAATAATAATAACAACATTTTAAAAACTATCACCGATATAGAAAAGTCAATAAAAGAAAGATAATTAAAAAACATAGTTGATTAAGAAATGATATAAAAATTATTAAATATATTCTTACAAAAAAAGCTACACCACTTGGTATAGCTTTTTATTTTGCAATAAATTAAATTTTTAACCAATACTTTAAG
>CAMRVD010000062.1 GCA_947054085.1 uncultured Clostridia bacterium
TAATGATTAATTCATTTAAAATCATTTATATTAATATTATCTTTAATAATTTCAATAGCATGTTTTTCTATTCTACTTATATAAGATCGGGAAATACCTAGTTTTTTGCTAATTTCTATTTGAGTATATTGACTATATCCGCAAACACCGTATCGCATAAAAATTACTTGTTGCTCACGCACAGACAACTTTTGTTTAATTATTTCTACAACTTTATCAAAGGCAATTTTATTAGCAAGATTATCTAACATATTTTCTGAATTATCGGCAATTATGTCTATTAAAGAAATCTCGTTACCATCTTTATCTGTAGATATTGCATCTTCTAAATATATTTGGTTTGCATATTTTTTATCGCTACGTAGCATCATTAAAATTTCGTTTTCTATACATCTGGTTGCATAGGTAGAAAAACTACTACCTTTATCGTAACTAAAACTTTTTATAGCCTTAAGTAGTCCAAAGGCACCAACCGAAATAAGTTCGTCTTGATCTTTTGAGCCTTTATATTTTTTTGTTACATGTGCAACTAACCTCATATTATGTTTAACAAGTTTTTCTTCTGCATTTTTGTCACCATTAAATAGATTTTTAAAGCATTGCTTTTCCTCTTCTAAGGTTAAAGGTTTTTCAAATGCTTTCTCGGTAGAAATTCGACCAAAAAAGAACATTAATTTAGAAAATAATAAACTAAATAATTTTAACAGCATAGCAGCCTCCTACTATACAATTTATAACATTATTCTACATAATATTCCTTTTATTAAAAAAAGATAGCAACAATTTGCTACCTTTTAATTATTTATTTTTATAATTGTTATTTGCGAAGTATGTCGCCAATCCCTATGTTTTTAGGTGCACCATAAACAGTTATACGTTCCTGAACTTTTTTTGCTTCTTGCAAATCATTTCCGTTAATGTCTTTTATTGCTCTAACAACAAAAGAAGTACCGATATTTATATCTGGCGATAAAATTTCTAATTTATCATTCACGCAAAATTTATTGCGTTGTTCTACCTCTATAGATCCATCGCTGTATATGTTAGTAACAATTGCCATAAATTTAGACTCTTGCTCCTGACTACTACTTTCTAAATTTTGCTTAATTTCCTGATTATTTACCATAAATCCTGTTGTATATTTACGATGACTAGCTTTAAATAATTCGGACTTAAGCTCCGCAGGAAGTACATATTTTTGATTATTTTTTTTACACTCGTAATAAATATCAATAGCTTTGCGATACGCATTAACAACTGTTGCAACATAGTAAGCAGACTTCATTCTGCCCTCTATTTTAAAACTTGTAACACCTGCATCTGCAATTTTATCTAGATGCTCTATTAAGCATAAGTCCTTACTATTAAATATATAGGTCCCATTAGCATCTTCGGAAATTTCTAGTTGTTCGCCCGGCCGAGTTTCTTCGGTTACATAATATTTCCATCTACATGCTTGTACACATTCGCCATGATTACTATCTCTACCAGTTAAATAATTAGAAATTAAACATCTACCACTATAGGAGATGCACATTGCTCCATGAACAAATGCTTCTAACTCTATATTTGGAACAAAGTCACTTATAGCTTTAATTTCGTCTAGGTTGAGTTCTCTTGCAAGGACAACTCTTTTAGCTCCCATGTTTTTATATGCTTCTACAGCATACTTATTTGTTGTATTAGCCTGCGTAGATATATGAATAGTTAAGTTTGGTGCATACTGTTTAACAAAACTAAGAACTCCCATATCCGATACCAACACAGCATCCACTTTTGCATTTTCTAGTTCTTTTAGATAGTCTTTAAGACCATTAAAATCGTTATCTCTAGCGTACACATTGAGTGTTACATACGCCTTTTTTCCATGGGAATGAACATATTGTACAGCTTTATATAATTCGTCATTATTAAAGTTTGTACCAAAAGCTCTCAATCCATAATTTTTACCAGCAAAATACACAGCATCGGCACCAAAATGTATTGCTGTCTTTAGTTTTTCAAAGTCGCCTGCTGGCGCTAAAAGTTCTATTTTACCCATATCATTTAATCTCACTTTTTTTGTAAACAAGTTAAAATTTAGTAATTTTTATATGATTTTTTTATTTAATTATGTATACTTTTGCATTTTTTTAAAATTATTTTTTTATGGCAAAAGCCATACCATCTTCTATATCTATAAGTTCTGTACCTATTAGGTCAGTGTGCGACATAAACGCATCTATAAATTTTTTAAGCCTTAAAGCAATGGTTTTATATCTTTTAGTTGCAGTACTTAAATTTTTTACATAACCCCTAAAAAGTACATTATCAGCAAGTAATACGCCTCCGCTTTTAAGAAGCATCACAAGCCCTTCTAGCATACCAAGATACTGAGCCTTTGGGCCATCTAAAAATATAAAATCAAAATAATTGTTATATTTATCATCAGCGACCATTTGTGCTATTTGTACCATACAATCATCACAAATAATTTCGGCTCTGCTCTTAAAACCAGCATCAGACAAATTTTGAGTAGCTTCCGCCGCCAAAGCAGAATTATGTTCTATTGTAATTATATCTCCACTGCAACTACTAAGCATAGCTATAGCACTATATCCTACCGCTGTGCCAATTTCTAAAATGTGTTTGGGGTTATATTTTTTTACGTATTGCATAAGTATCTTATGGCTTTGTTCCCTAATAATAGGCACCCCGCGGGTGTTAGCACTATCTTTAATGTAAAGTTCTTCCACTATTACACCTTAAAAATTATAGGAAGTATCATTGGGCTACGCATTGTTTTTTTATAAAAGAAGTTACGTAAAGGTTTACGTATAAGATTTCTAAATTCGCTAAAATCTCTATCCTCTTTTAAATCTATAACCGCAAGTGTATCTTTTAAAACGCTTTTTGCTTCGTTTACAAGATCATCAGCTTCGCCGCTATACACAAACCCACGAGTAATCATATAAGGATCGCTCAATAGTTCCCCACTAGAAGCAGAAACTCCAATAACAACTATAACAAGACCATCTTCGCTTAAAAGCTTTCTGTCACGCAAAACAACGCTACCTACATCACCAATACCAAGACCATCTACCAGTTGCTGCCCAGCTTGAACATTTTCGCGTTTTACCATGGTGTTTTTTGTTATTTCTATAACATTACCTATTTCTGGTATAAGTGTATTAGTCTTTTTTATCCCTAGTTTTATAGCAAGATCGGTATGTTCTTTCAAATGTCTATACTCGCCATGAACTGGTATAAAGAACTGAGGTTTTATAAGCGAATGAATTAGTTTTAATTCTTCCCTGCAAGCGTGACCAGATGCATGAACATTTTCGTGCACTACTACAGCACCTTTTTGATAAAGTTTGTTTATAACGTTATTAATCATGTCTTCGTTACCAGGAATTGGACTAGACGAAAAAATCACAGTATCGTTATCACCAATTTCTATTCTGCTAAACTCGCCATTTGCAAGCCTGGTAAGGGCACTTGTAGGCTCGCCTTGACTACCAGTAGACAAAACTAAAACATTTTTATCTTCCAAATTTGCAACTTTTTCTATATCTATAAATACGCTTTTATCAAATGTAAATGCACCAATTTTTAAACCAGCTTCTATATTGTTAATCATACTTCTGCCGATAACTGCCACTTTTCGATTGTACTTAATAGCAAGAGCTATTATTTGCGACACACGATATATATTAGAGGAGAACGTAGCAACAAATAGCCTTCGACTGCTATTATCCATAAACACACGTTCTAGATTTTGACCTACATGTTTTTCGCTTAACGAGTAGCCCTCTCGTTCTACATTGGTGCTTTCTCCCATCAAAAGTGTTACACCTTTTATACCAATTTCTGCAATTCTAGGTAGATCAATCATTTCGCCGTCTATTGGTTCGTAATCTATTTTAAAGTCGCCAGTATGAAAAATTATTCCTGCAGGCGTAGAAATGCTTAGAGCAAATGCACCCGGTATACTGTGGTTAACCTTTACGAACTCTATGCTAAATACACCAAGTTTAACCAAGCTTCTTGGTTTTACAACAGTGCCTTTTACACCGCTGATTTTGTGCTCACGAAGTTTATTATCTAGTAGTGTTAATGTAAGTTTACTACCAAACACAGGCACTTTAATATCTTTTAACAAATAAGGCAGTGATCCAATATGATCTTCGTGACCATGAGTTATTACTATACCTTTTATTTTGCTTGCGTTTTCTTTTAGATAAGTAAAATCTGGTATAACTAAGTCTACCCCCGGCATATCTTCGCCCGGAAAAGATAATCCACTATCTATAATAACAATATCATCGCCGTATTCTAATGCCGTTATATTTTTACCAATCTCGCCTACACCTCCTAAAAATATAACTTTAACACCATTAGTTTTTTTAGATGTATTTGTAGTTTTTCTTGACGCAAAGGCTTGTTGTAGTTCTAAGTTTTTTTGACTTTTACCTTGTTTTTCTGCCAGTTCTGCCAAAGCCTCGTTTTTACGAGACTCTAAACTATTTTTGTCAGCAAAAAATTGAACACGATTGTTCTTTTTATTTTCCTGCTCCGCATTATTGTGTTTTCTCCTAGAATGAGTTTTATTTTCGTTGGTTTGATTTTTAATTTCAGTCATGATAGTTCCTTTTTTATTGTTTATTTTTTAATTTAGTTTGTTAGTATCTACTATAATAGATGGCGACAAGTAATATCTTTGATTACGTACGCAATAATAACTAACCAATTCGTAGATTACCGATAGTACCATAGATGCTGGCACAGTAATAAGTAGTCCTGCCCCTACTGTAAACACACCAATAACAGCGTTTACAACAATAATAGTTAAAACCACAATAATACCGTTAGAAAATACTCTCCAATAATCTTTTCCATTGTTAAATGCACTTGTTACACTTTTTATTGCACCATTACCGTTTACAATTTTTTCTGCCGCAAAGTTATGACAAAGCGAAAATTGAGCTGCAGAAGTAATAGTTCCTACAATTATTAGTATAGAAATACCAACAAAAGATAAAATTAGATTATCCAATACCATAATATAAGCAATAAAATATAATAATTTTAAAGCCATAAACGGAAAATCTATAATAAGTCTACCTGCAGAGTAAGCAAATATATCTTTAAATTTAGTAATAAAAGTGTGCATATACCCGCATTTGCTTAGGCTTGTAAATTTATTATGAGCTACAAAAGACAGTACATACTTTCCCGCGTTTTTTAAAAATGTATTTACCCCAAAAATACATATAAAAAATAAAATTACCGAATACCACACTTGGGACATATGAGCATATATGATATCACAAAAAATAAGAACTGCGTTTTTTATTGACGAAAAAAATGCAGGAAAGTTAGTATAAAGATTTTCGCCAATAACTTTTAAACTATAAGCAAAACCTTCTAGTCTAAGCAATTTTACTATTGGATGCGAAACAAGCAATACTAATCCAATAATTATAGCCAATCTTATTAGTGTATATGCAAGATGTTTCCAAACAAGGCTAAAATTAGAAGACAACAGCTTCATAGAATTTTTATAAATCATAATATCCCTTTTAAAAAAAGTACAATAAATTTAACAATCTTATAACAAGTTATTAAATTATACAATACTTACTACTTATTTGACAAGCATTTTTTTAATACAAATATTTAATTAGTTTAAAAATAATAGTTTAAAAATAAATAAAAAGAGCTGCTTTTGTAAACAGCTCTTTTTATCATTTAATGATATTATTTTAATTTATTA
>CAMRVD010000063.1 GCA_947054085.1 uncultured Clostridia bacterium
AATACCACTGTATTCTTTTGCTTGACTTCTTAAAAATACTATGGTATTTTAATAAGATTTAGTTTTACTAGATTTATATTTTGTATTTCACAAAATTTTGCAATAAAATTAAGCATTAATTTACTTCTTTAGCATTATAACAAAAAATAAAATTTTTTCAAATCTAAAGTTTAACTAAAAGACATAAAAAATAAATAAAAAGAAAATAAATCGCTAAGATTACAAATAAAAGATAGAGGGAAAATTTTTTTTTAGTATAAAATGTACTACAAATAAACACAAAAAGGCACAAAAAATGGAAACATCAGAAATAATCAGTATTATAAGCATAGCAAGCGGACTAGTAGTGGCAATATTTAATATCATAATACTACTAGTAGCAATAGCAAAAAGAAAAACATCAAAAACAAAAGAAGAACAAGAAGCATTAGACGAAATAATAAATGACCAAATTAACCTGGCTATACAAAATATTAAAAGCGTATGTAATGCAAATAATTTAATGTACAATGCAAAACAAACAAACAAAATTGCTAAAAAAATAATAAAAGAGGAGCAAAAACAGTGACTGATGAAGAACTAGAATACAAACAAGAAAACGGAATTTACGATGAAAATGAATGGATATTTGACGACGATGACGACCCAGAAACATCACCTACACCAGTAAAAAAATAATAAAGGAAACAAAAAATAATGATGAATAACCAAGACATAGACGAAAAACTAGAGAAAGAACTACTAAAAGTAGACAAAGAATATATAATAGCCTGGCTTATGCGATTTACTTGGTCAGACCAAAAAGCAATAATACTAAAAAAACTAAAAGAGGAACAAAAAATTGAAGAAAGTAAAAATAGTTAACAAAAAGAAAGATAGCAAAATACAAGCTAGAGTTGCAAAAAAACAAAACCCAAAAAATATAGTAACCACAAATACACGTGGCGGAATAAGAATGTAGGAGGAAGAACAATGAAATATAATCTATATGTAACACAAGACATAGTATCTGGAGAAACAAAAAGCGGGCTAATATTCGCAAAGAATGACGAAGAAGCAAAGAGAGCATTCGGCTATACTTGCAAAAAAATAAAAGAAACAAAAGAAGAACAAACAATACCAGTAAACGATTTAAGGTTCTATAGAGTTGGAACATTTGACACCGAGACAATGGACATAACAGCAAAAAAAGAATATTTAGCAAACGGTGCGGAATTCTAGGAGGCAATATGGAATTTTTCACAAATTACAAAAGACCACCAAGAATGAAAGAAAACTATACAAAACAAACCCAAGCGGTATATAAGGAAGAATTTGACAAGAAAACGGGAAAAAGAAAACTTGTTAAGACTGAAGAAATAAACATAGTTGACAAAATAAACGAATATGCAGAAGAAACAAAAATAAGCAATATACTAAAAAAATATAATCTAGATATGATTAAACAAATAGCAAAAGACGAAACGAAAATAATTGACCTAACAAATGTACCAGAAAATCTAATGGAAACAATGGCAATTATTGACAACGCAAAATATGTATGGGAACGCCAAAGTAAAGAGCTGAAAGCAAAATTTAACAATGACTTTAAACAGTTTATTGCAGGTAGTGAAAATGGACAACTTGCAAATATGCTACAAGAAGAAATAAAAACACAAGCAACAAAGTTTAATTTAGAACACCAGGCAAACATTCAACCAACACTTAAAGAAACAATGATAGCAAGACAACAAGAATTAATACAAGCGAAACAAGAAGTTGAAAGACTTGAAAAACTAAATACAGAGGGGGCAACAACGAATGTATAACTTTAACGAAAATGAAATAATGCCACTCGTAAGAACTAAATGGTCACAAATACACAACCACAAAACAACATTTAACGCAGGGCTATTAATACCGGTATATAGAAAAGAAATATTACCAAAAGATTTTATAAAACTAAATGTAGCAACATTAATAAAAATGACAACGCCAAACTTTCAAACAATGGACCAAGCATTTTGCGATATACATTTCTACTTTATACCAAACAGGCTATTATGGAAACACTGGAAACAATTCCAAGGCGAACGCAATGTAGGACCTCACGAGATACAACCAGAATATACAATGCCACAAACAACAGCACCAGAAGGTGGTTGGGAAGAAAACACAATAGCGGACTACTTAAGAATACCAACAAAAGTACAAAACTTAAAAGTAGATAGTAGATACTTTAGAGCAATTGCTTTAGTATGGAATGAATGGTACAGGGACCAAAACAGGCAAGACTTCACGGACTTTTACGACGGAGACAATAACGAGGATGGATCAAATGGCTCAAACTATGTAACCGACATCATAAAAGGCGGAATGTGTCCACCTGTATGTAAATTTCACGATTACTTTACTAGTACACTATTACAGCCACAAGCTGGGGACCCTGTAACATTGCCTTTGGGCATCTCTGCACCAGTTATAGGCAACGGAATGACACTAGGACTAACAAATAATACCGGACTAGTAACTATAAACGACTCAACAAATTCACAATTTTTAAAAGCACAAACAAATGCATATGGAAAAAATGAATTAACAAATGTGGGAGCAGGAAACCCTGGAACAATAGCAAGCGGAACAACAATAAGTGTAACAAGAGACGGGACAAAATCTGGAATAATAGCAGACTTAAGCCTAGCAACTGCTGCAACTGTCAACCAAATTAGGCAAGCATTCCAACTACAAAAAATATTTGAAGCTAACAACCGAAGCGGGACAAGATACATAGAAATATTAAAAAATAGATGGCAAGTTACACCAAGTGACGCAACCCTACAAAGACCAGAATATCTAGGCGGAAAGAGATTTCCAATTAATATTGAAATGGTAGTTCAAACAAGTGCAACAAACACCGAGAGCCCACTAGGTCAAATATCGGGGTATAGTAACACAAGGTATGATAATGAATACTTCAGCAAAAACTTTGAAGAACACGGCATACTGCTAGGTTTTGCAATGGTTAGACACCAAAGAACATACCAACAGGGACTATCAAAAATATTCACAAGAAGAAATATGGAAGATTTTTTCATGCCAGAATTCCAAAATCTAGGCGAGCAACCTGTATATAACTACGAGATATTTGCAAAAGGTGACGGAGACACAACGGACAACAAAGTTTTCGGCTACCAAGAATACGGAGCAGAGTATAGATACGAGCCAAATGGAATAAGCGGACAATTTAGAAGCAATGCAACTAATAGTTTTGATAACTGGCACTATGCAGACGATTACGCAGATACTCCAGTAAATGGTGAAGAATGGATAGTAGAAAACAAAGACGCAATAGATAGAACCCTTACGGTCACAAGTCAAATAACAAACCAATTTTACGCAGACTTTAGTTTTAAGGAAACACTAGTTAGAAGTATGCCACCTCATAGTATACCAGGCTTTATTGACCATCACTAAAAGGAGTAAAATATGGCAATAGGAAACGAAGTAGGACAAGATTACACCAGATACGGAAGATGGAGCATAGGACAAGCATGGAATAACATATCAGGGGCAAGTAAAACCGCAGAAATAAATTCAGCAGAAGCAGCACTACAAAGAAACTGGGAAACAGAAATGTCAAACACTCAATACCAAAGAGCAGTTGAAGATATGCAAGCTGCAGGACTTAATCCGGCTATGATGTTCTCAAGCGGAGCAAACGCAGCAAGCACACCAAGTGGAGCAAGCGGAACAGCATCAAGCAATAATTCTGCAATAATAGCACAAACAATAAACAGTGCTGCAAACCTAGCTAATTCAATGAACAGAGACAAAAATAAATCAAACGATATGGATGTATATGATGCTATAAAAGTAATGAAAAATGCTTCAAAATTATTCAAATAATAACAACTAACTGACACAAAAAGGTGTCAGCGGGCGCTATTAAGAACAAGGCGCGCGTATGCGCCCGCGCGCACGCGTACGCGTGGCGTTAGTTTTAGGAGCAAATACAATGTGCACTAAAATGAGATATAGAGTTCAAGACTTAAGAACTGGAAAAGTATATATTCAAGGTGACAATGCAGAATACGAAAACCTACAAAATGTTAAAAGCCTTAAGATAGTGGAACGTATACCTTGTGGCAATTGTATTGAATGCAGAATACAACATTCTGCAGAATGGGCTACAAGATGTATTTGGGAAACAAAAGAACACGAAGAAAATATAATGCTAACTCTAACATACGATGACGAACACATACCTAAAGGACAAAGAATTGACAAAGAAACAGGGGAAGTATTTGAAACATTAACACTTAAACGTAAAGATTTACAAGACTTTAAAAAGAGGTTAAGAAAAAAATATAAGCATATAAAGTTAAAAACCTTTGAGGCTGGAGAGTATGGAAGCGAAGAGGAATACATAGACAACTATGGAAGAAAACGAAAAGGAACAAGAAGACCTCACTACCATATGATAGTATTTGGATTAACACCTGAAGATATGAGATTTCACAAATGGAGCAAATGCGAATGGAGCAAGAAAAAGAACGCACTGTTCAAAAGCAAGACCATTGACAAACTTTGGGGAATGGGACACGCAGACTTGAACGAGGTTAATTATGAGACATGTGCATATGTTGCCAGATATGTTGTAAAAAAATATAAAGGCAGCGATAGCAAGGAACACTACGAAGAAATGGGAATCGCACCGGAGTTTCAAGGACAGAGTCAAGGAATAGGCAAGGCATACTTTGAAAAAAACAAAGAAAAAATATTCAACCAGGAAGCATTCTGGCAAGTTACCAAAAAAGGGCTTAAGAGAGTAAAATTACCTAGATACTTTGATAAATTAATAGAAAAAGAAGATCCAGAGCATTTCAAAAAAATTGTTGAAGAAAGAAGACATAGAAGCTATCAAAACTGGGAAGATATTCTGTCTAAAACAAGCATAAGTAAAACTGAATATATAAACAACCAGGACAATAAAAGTAAAAATAAATATAAAAAATTAAGTAGGACACTCACTTGAGTGTTCTATTTTATTTGAATTCTTACAAAAACGGGGCAAATTTTAACGATTTAGGTATAAGACGAAGAACTTATCATAGAAAATATTTTATCAATTCTAGGGCAAATTAGAGAGCAAAAACAAAATATAGCATAATTGAGCGTATGCGAGCGAAGTCTCGCTATAGTTTTATTACTGATTTAGTCTTCCGTTATCCTGAGCAATTAAGCGCGATATATTGGGTGAGTACTATGAATAGACCGTTCCGCAAGATTAGTGATAGAAAGTTTATAATTTGACCAGTTCCCGTCAGGACGCTGGCAAATGCGAGGATGCCGAGCAGCGACGCTTGGCATTTAGCAAATATACCCGTCCGCTCCGTAAGGTGCGGCGGTATCTGGGAGGATTTTAAAAAAA
>CAMRVD010000064.1 GCA_947054085.1 uncultured Clostridia bacterium
GTTATATAATATTTAATAAAAAACTGTAAATTTTGCAGTTTTTCTTTTTATTTTCACATGTATAAATATAATTTTTTTAATAAGTATTATTTATATTTGACACCAAATTTTGGGGCAGATATAATAAATTATATGAAAAAAACGCAAAAAGATAAAAAAGTATTTAAACCTTTAAAGTATTTGCTTAAATATAAGCTTTTATCTTTTTGTGTACCTCTATTTAAAGGATTAGAAGCCGCTACCGAAATATTTATACCAATGATTATGGCAAATATAATAGATATTGGTATTGCTAACCGCGATATAAGATATATCTTAACATTTGCTGCCATTATTTTAGGCTTAAATGTAATAGGTATAATTTTTTCGGTTATAGGCACAAAATGTTCAGCTGTTTCTACCGAAAGCATGGCCAGAGATATGAGAAGTGATTTATTTACTCATATAAACTCGCTTAGCCATAAGGAACTTGATAATTTTTCTACAACAGGACTACTAAACCGAACAGTTCACGATGTTCATCAACTAAAAAATGGTACTGCAAGCCTTCTTAGAACTTTTATTCGTATACCATTTTTGCTGATTGGTTCGCTTGTAATGGCTATTAGCATCAACTTAAAGTTAAGTTTAATTTTTATAATAGTTTGTCCTTTGCTGTTATTATCGGTAGTGATGATAATGAAAAAAATATCGCCACTTTTACAAGCCAGCAAAGAAAAACTAGACAAAACAAGCAATATTACTCGCGAAAATTTAACAGGCGTTAGAGTAGTAAGAGCATTTAATAAACAAAATTTTGAAGCAGAACGTTTTCAAACATCAAACTACGACCTTATTAACACACAACTTAAGCTTGGAGTTTGGGCGGCGGCACTTGTTCCAATAATTTACACAATAATAAATTTTGCAATCGTTGCGATTTTATACTTTGGTGGAATAGAAGTAAACATTGGAGGAATGAGTCAAGGTAATTTAATTGCATTTATTAATTATTTTAACCAAATAGCCTCTAGTATGGTGGCAATTGCTAGGCTTATTACAATATTTACAAGAATGGGCACTTCTAGCAAGCGTATAAACGAGGTTTTAAGTTTAAAAAATTCGATAACTGATCCAAAAAATCCTATAAATTTTGATCCGTCAAATCCTAAAATGGGCGAAGTAGAATTTAAAAATGTTTCCTTTAGTTATAACATGGTAAAAGATGCTATTTCTAACTTAAATTTAAAAGTTAATGCTGGCGAAACTATTGGTATTATAGGTGGAACAGGATCGGGCAAAAGCAGCATAATTAATCTTATTCCAAGATTTTATGATTGTACCAAAGGCAGTGTACTTATCGGCGGAAACAATATAAAAAAATATAAGGTTTCCGACCTCAGAAAAATTATTGGAATAGTACCTCAAAATCCAACATTGTTTGATGGTACAATTGCATCTAATATGCGTTGGCGTAACCCTAATGCTAGCCCAGAAGAAATAACTAAAGCTTTAAAAATTAGCCAAAGTTACGACTTTGTAAAAGAGTATTCGGACTTTTTAGACCACAAGGTAAACCGTGGAGGTTCTAACTTTTCGGGCGGGCAAAAACAACGACTTACTATTGCAAGAGCTATAGTAGACAATCCTCAAATTTTGATACTAGACGATAGCACAAGTGCTCTGGACTTTTCTACTGACGCAAAACTGAGAAAATCTATAAAACATATGTTAAATTGCACTACATTTATTGTTACACAGCGTACAAATTCTATAAAAGATGCCGATAAAATTGTAGTGTTAGAATCGGGTAAGGTAGTAGATATCGGAACTCACGAAGAACTTTTATCACGCTGCGATGTTTATAGCGAAATTCACTATTCGCAAAACAATAAGGAGGGCAAATAAATGGCTTATATAAGACATTCTTCCTCTAGTATGCAAAATATAGAACGCGAAAAAGCAGCCAAGCATATTAACCGCCACCACTCGGCATTTAGTTCTATAAAAAAAGTGTTTAAGTATAGCAAGGGGTATCATAAATACTTTTATTTAACCTTTTTGTTCGATCTAATAAATTCGGTTTTTGAATTATTTATTCCTATATATTTAGGCAAATGCATAAATTTTATAGTATCTAAAGGGAATGTCGATTTTAAAAATTTAACTATAAATGTGTGTTTACTTATAGGGTTTGTTATACTTTCGCAAATTGCTAATCTTCTTGGTAGCATTTCTATTAATAAATTTAACTACAATGCTACTTATAAAATACGCGACATGTTGTTTAAAAAGTTTAACAGTTTGCCGCTCTCTTTTATAGACACTGCTAGCCATGGCGACTTACTAAGCCGAATGATAAATGACATCGACACCATGACCGACGGCTTTTTAGAAAGTTTTGCAAGCATTATTTCGGGTATTATGACAATTGTGGGAACGCTTATTGCTATGTTTATTTTAAATGTAAAATTAGCAATAATTATAACTATTTTAACTCCACTTAGTTTGCTCTTTACATTAATAATTGTAAAGCGTGCAAAAAAATATTATCAATCCGAAGTAAAAATTCAGGGAGATATGTCAGGGTATTTAGAAGAATACATTGGCGGCGAACGAGTTGTTAAAGCATTTAACCACGAAAACGATAGTATTAATAATTTTAACAAAGTAAATAATAAATATTTAACAGTAAGCAAAAAAGCTGCTTTTTACGGCAACTTATCAAATCCTATTACAAGATTTATCAATGGCATAGTTTATGGCGTTGTAGGCTTATTTGGAGCGTTAGAAGCAATCCGCGGTAATATTAGTGTAGGTGTTATCTCCTCGTTTTTAAGCTACGCCAATAGTTTTGGCAGACCTTTTAACGAGATATCGGAAAATATAAGTGATATTCAAGCTGCATTTGCAGCTAGTAGTAGGGTTTTTAGTGTACTAGAACAACCTGACGAAATTTCGGACGTAAATAACCCTGACCTTATTTTTGATAAGGGTAATATAACACTTCAAAATGTAAGTTTTAGTTACATTCCTAAGGTTAAGCTTATAGACAATTTAAACTTAAATGTAAAGGCCGGTCAAAAAATAGCAATAGTAGGGCCAACCGGTTGTGGAAAAAGCACTTTTATTAACCTGCTTATGAGGTTTTACGATGTTACCGGAGGTAGTATTAGTGTAGACGGTAGCGATATAAGAACAGTAACTCGTAGTAGTTTACGCGATAAATATGGTATGGTCTTGCAAGAAACATGGCTATTTAATGCATCAATAAAAGACAATATTGCATACGGAAATCCAAATGTCCCACTAGAAGAAGTTATCAAAGCCGCAAAACTTGCTGGCGTAGACGAGTTTATTCAAAAAATGCCACAAAAGTACGATACAATTGTATCCGAAGGCGGTAGCAACCTTTCGCAGGGCGAAAAACAATTACTTTGCATTGCAAGAATAATGCTTCTTAAACCTCCTATGCTGATACTAGACGAAGCGACAAGTAACATAGATACTCGTACAGAAATGAAAATTCAACAAGCATTTAACACTATAATGCAAGGGCGAACTTCGTTTATAGTAGCACATAGGCTATCTACAATAACCAATGCCGATTGCATATTAGTTATGAACAAAGGAAATATTATAGAACAAGGAACTCATTTAGAATTGCTTGCAAAAAAAGGATTTTATGCTAATTTATATAACAGCCAATTTGAAAAGAATTAGATAAAAAAACCAACAAATTAATTAAGTTAATCGCATTTTTGCACCTAAAAAAGTCCAGTTAAAAAAAACTGGTGTTTTATTAGCATCACTTAAAAACTCTACTTATAGCAAAACGATAATATTTTTTAAGTACGTTTTTATTTTATTATAATAGCATAAGATATTTATATCTTATTTCAATGCAATTTTATAATTATAGCTCTCTACCGTATTATATATATCTTCCCCGTCGTCCTGAGAGAATCGTTAGCGAGTGTAAGTCTTTTTTTATTTTAGGCTAATACACAGCTTATCAATATAAGCGAGCTTGGTTTTAGATTCTTCGCATTGCTCAGAATGACAACTATATAAATTGCAATAATATTTTTATTATCCAAAGCATATCGTAGGACATAACCATTTAATCACTTTGAGTATTATATGTAGGTATACAATAATAAAAAGTAGATACAATTTAGTACCTACTTTTTTTACATGGTTTAGATAATTATATTTTTTTGTAGTAGTAATAGTAGTAGAGATTGTTAATATGTTAGTAAGTAAGTTTATACCGCAATTTATCTACAAAATTATTGTTAAAAATATTATTGGAGTTTTTATAAAATTTAACAAAAACATTATAAGCTGTTAATAACAATTAAGCTTCGACAAGTTTGCATTTTGGGAAAAAGTGATTTAGAATTTGGTCGTAAGTTTTATTGTTGTTTGCCATAACATTTGCACCCCACTGACTAAAGCCTACACCGTGACCATACCCAACACCGCTTATATTAATTTTGTCAGTAAGTATTTGTATATCAGAAATTTTACAGCTTTTAACTATAGTGCTTCCTATATTTAATCTAAATTGGTTAGCGTTAACCGTTATGCCTCCTATAACAAAAGTAAGAGCTCTGCCGGCATCGTCGACTTTTCCTACTTTAAATGTGTTTACGTTAGAAAGATTTTTGCCAAGTTTTTGCATGGCAAATAATATCTCAGATTTTAAAAGCGAAGCTGTCCATGTATAATTTTTACTATTTTCTGATGTTTCAAAGGTTTCTACACTAGACAAATAATCACTGGTGTTGTTTATAAATACATCGGTTGCTAAACTGCTATTTCCGCCACAATTGGCACAATAATATGGTAATACTATATTGTTGTTGTACTTTAAAACTTTACCTTTTGTACGCTTACACGCATCTTTAACTTTTTGTGGAACTTCGCTTGTGTAAGCTTGAGCTTCGGTTATATCGTTAGATATATCAGCACCCGGGTATTTACTTTTAGAATTGTTTTTAAACCATAAAGCATAAGACCTAGCTATTACACTTTGAGCTTCGATTGCACTTACAGCAAAACTTTCGCCCATTTCGGCTGTACATACACCTGCGACATAATCTTCTAGCTTTAACTTTTCTATTTTTCCAGTATTTGTATTATACATTTTAATTGTGTCCGATTTGCATCCAACAAAATATATGCAGCTAAAACAAATAATTATAGCAAATATTGCACTTAAAGTAACTTTTAATTGTTTCATATTTTTATTGTGTGCAAAAAACAACTAATTATTCCT
>CAMRVD010000065.1 GCA_947054085.1 uncultured Clostridia bacterium
TATTTATAAAGTTAAATATAATTTTTAAACATATTAGATATTTTTTGTAAATATTATAAATTTAAACAAAGATTTTATACAACTTTTTACGACAAAAAATTGTAAGATAATTACTTTTGGTATAAAATCGCTAATTAAATTTTTACTATTTTTTGTTTATATTTGTGATATTATAGCCGCGTTGTTGGTTTTATTTACATTTTACATACAAGCCAATAATAACAATTATATATATTTTTAAGGGGAATTAAAAAATGATTAAAGAGATTAAAGTAGTGCTAGCTAATGACAATGCCGAGGAAATGACTAAAACGGAAAAAGTACTAAATACAAGAGGAATGGTTGTTGTAGGAAAAGCTAATAGCGGTACAATGCTTGATAATCTTATAAATACTCTTAACCCAGATGTTGCTATTATAGACATTATGCTTGGTGGAAAAGATGGTTTTACTATAATGGAAGAATGTCAAAATAAAAATGTAAAAACTCGGTTTATAGTTACTAGCGTTTTAAGCAGCGAAACATTTATTCAAAAAGCTTTGTCTGTTGGTGCTAGCTATTATATGATTAAACCTGTAGACCCAGTTACCATTGCTAGCCGCATTGCAGACCTATATACAACATTTGATGTTAAAAAAGATAGTGCCCCTGTTCCTGTTAGCAGAAACAAACAGTTAGAAGAAAAAATAACTAATATTTTTATAACCGTTGGCATTCCTGCTCATATAAAAGGCTATCAGTTTTTAAGAGAAGCTATTAAAATGGCAATTTATAATCCAGAAGTTATCAACAGTATAACTAAAGAATTGTATCCTAATATTGCAACAAAATTTGATACATCTGCTAGCAAAGTAGAACGTGCTATTCGCCATGCAATAGAAGTTGCTTGGAATCGCGGAAAGATAGAAAATATCAATCAAGTATTTGGAATAAAGGTTTATAGTAATAACGAGAAACCTACAAATGGCGAATTTATAGCACTTGTTGCAGACAAGATGTTATTAGAAGGCTAAAATTTTTGTAAAAATATAATAAATTTAGTTTACAAGCACATGAGCTTTAGTATACTATAATGTCTAGTTTTTAATGCTTAATATATTTAACCATTAACGTAAGTTTTTCATAAAATATATTACGTTTATGAATAAAATAATATTAAGCGACAATACTATACATGTTTAAGGTAGGAAAGATCATGCCAAAATATAAAAAGTGCGAAAGGTGCGAACTTAATTACATCCCTGTAGAAGAGGATTATTGCTTAGTTTGTAAGCAAGAACTAAAACTAGAAAAAGGCGAAGACTTTGACGAAGATTTAGAAATATGTCCAATCTGCGGTGTAAACTATATGCCAACTAGCCAAGTTATGTGCGACGATTGTTCTAAGAAAAAAAGCAAAACCGAAGAGCCAGAACTAGAGTCAGAGGACGAATCCTCTACTTTATCTGACGAATGGACAGACGCAGAGCCAAACGAGGATTCCGAAGTAGAAATAGTATCTTTAAGCGATTTAGAAAGCGAAGAGGACGACGACTCGTTTGATAGCTTTGACGATGACGAAGATGGCGAGTTTGGAAAAATGGAGGACTCTAGCGAAGAGTCAGAAGATGATTTTGACTATGTAGATCCGGACGACTTTACCGACGACGAGTTAGAGGATGAAGACGAGGACGACATAGAGGACGAAGATTTGTAATAACATGTAAACTACAATTTAACTTATATACAAAGCGTTATGAAATATAAGCTATGCGTTGTGGTTTGTTAAAGCAATCTGTATAACAAATTTGTTACCATAAACAGCTTGATAAACCAAGGCACACAACTATACAATAAATACCAGTTATATCCAAATGCCGCTAACGCGTCTGCTGGCTCTAACTTGTGATAATATTAAATTTATTAAAAAAAATAGACCCCACCAGATAATCTGGCGGGGTTTTGTTAATTAAATTTTATAATTATAATATTTTGTCATTATATTATTTTAGGAAATTTTTATTAATATTTTACTTTATAGATTCAATATATTTTACCAATTGTTTTGTATTTGCATAAGCAATCATAGGACTATTAGTATAAGAACCATCGCTACTTGTTTTAAAGTAAATAGATACCTCTGTAAAGCCCAAAGCTTCCTGTGCTATAATTATAAACCCAAAGTATTCTATAATCCTTGTATCGCCTTGGTAATTTATTATTTGACGTTGTTTTTCTTTAAAAGTAAAAGCTACCGCATAATTTTTAGACAAAATACTTGTGCTCCAAGATGGTTTAGATTTTTCTACATCCTGACCAACATTTGGATAGATTGTCTGACCATGACTAATTCGCGAAAACATACTTATTTTAAACATATCTTCTACATTTTTGACTACATCTTGGTATGTATTACTTTCTTTAGAAAAAGTACTTTCGCCTTTACCATTTTTTATCGCCACACTGCTTTTAGCATAAATCATTATAGTCTCTGGGCTTTGATAAGTTAAATTTGGCGAAGTTTTTATAAAACAAGTGCATACGAGCATTATTACAATTGCTGCTAAAAAGACACTTAAGCTTATAATTAATTTTTTCATGATTTTCCTTAATCTTTGTTTGTATTTTTATTAGAAGTTTTAGATGTTTTTACAGTTGTCGATTCAGAATCTGATTTTTTTGATTTTGGTGTAGAAGTACCTCTACTTTTTGTACTAGTTTTTTTACTAGAACTATCTTCTATCTTTTTATTTGCCACATTTTTTGTAGTTTTAGTTGCTGTTTTAGAACCTCTTACTGTTTTTTTAGCAGAACTTTGATCGTCAACGCTTAATTTATCAACATTGTTTACACTATTAGTTTTTTGTTCAGCTTGTTTTTGGCGTTCTTCTGCAATCTTAATTAGTTTATCGATATCTACTTTTTGTTTAAATGTTTCGTCATCCGATTTTAAACTATTATTTGCATTTTCTGTTTTTGTTGTATCTTCAGCTAAGGTATCAGACTTAGATTCTTCCATTTTTTTGTTTATAGTTTCTAAAATCTGTTTTTTACTTTTGCCAGACATAATCATATCTACTTCGTCTTGATAAATAGTTTCCTTTTCTAGCAAAAGCTCTACCATTGTATTAATTTTCGATTTATTTTCGGTTAAAATCTTTTCGGCATTTTTGCTACATTCGTCAATTATCTTTTTAATCTCTTCGTCTATAATCGATGCCTGCTTTTCGCTATAATTAGACTTAGATGTATAATCTCTGCCTAAAAACACTTCGCCTTCCGATCCAAGACAAACTAAACCTACTTTATCACTCATGCCCCACTCGGTAACCATACTTCTGGCAAGTTCTGTTGCACGCTCTATATCGTTAGATGCCCCAGTGCTTATATCGCTTAAAAACAATCTTTCAGCAGTTCTTCCGCCTAAAAGCATTGTAATTTGATCTAATAATTTACTTTTTAGTACATGTCGATCGTCGTTTTCGGGACGCGACAATGTATATCCACCAGCCATACCTCTTGGTATAATAGATACTTCGTGAATAGGGTCACCATTTTTTATACTTCTTCCAATAACAGCATGACCAGATTCGTGCACAGCCGTAATTTTTTTATCAGTCTCGGTTTGAATATGACTGCGTTTTTGTGGACCTATTGTAACTTTAACCATGGCGTCATTCATATTTTGCATGCTAATGGTAGATGTCTTAGCTTTAGCCGCAAGCAATGCTGCCTCGTTAAGCATGTTTTCTATATCAGCACCGGTAAATCCACTGGTTATACGTGCAATATGCTTTAAATTGACATCTTCGCCTATTGGTTTATTTTTTGCATGAACCTGTAAAATTTCTTCTCTGCCTTTAACATCTGGTGGATTAATTACCACTCTGCGATCGAACCTACCCGGGCGAAGTAGTGCTGGATCTAGAATATCTACACGGTTAGTGGCAGCAAGAACAATAATTCCTTCGTTAGTTTCAAATCCGTCCATTTGTACTAGCAATTGGTTTAAAGTTTGTTCTCTTTCGTCGTTACCGCCACCAAGACCAGCCCCACGCTGACGACCTATAGCATCTATTTCGTCAATAAATATTAAGCAAGGCTTAGCTTTTTTTGCAGTTTCAAATAAATCTCTAACACGCGATGCACCTACGCCTACAAAGAGTTCCATAAAATCCGAACCGCTTATTGTAAAGAACGGAACATTGGCTTCCCCAGCACAAGCTTTTGCAAGTAATGTTTTACCTGTTCCCGGAGGACCTACAAGCAACACTCCCTTTGGTATACGAGCACCCATCTTTGTAAATCTGTCTGGAGCTTTTAAAAACTCTATAATTTCTTCTAATTCGGCTTTTTCTTCTTCTGCTCCTGCAACATCAGTAAATTTTACTGTGCTTGGTAATATTCTTGCACGATTTTTTACAAAGTCCATAGATTTATTGTTGGCACTGCCAATTTGCTTAATAACCATTCTCATTAATATAAACAAAAATAGCAATAGCAAAATTGGATATAACAAGTTTAATATATTAAATGTTGTTGCAGAGCCTAAAACTATGGTAATTTTACTCATGTCAAATGCAGGATTTGTTCCCGACGTAAATTCCTTAAGTAAAATTTCACTTGCTCCGTTACTATTGTAAATCCAATATAACTTACCATCCGAATACTCTGCAATGATATATTTATTTTCAAATTCTATTTTTGTTACACTACCCGCTTCTATTTTAGAAACAAGGTCGTCATAACTGGTTTGCTTACCCCTTGCAGACGAATTTACTGCCCAAAAAATTATTAAGCATATAGCTAATATACTTACAATTATTAATACATTACGTAAAAGTGACGCTTTTAATGGGTTTTGTTCTGTTTGTCTTTCTGTTGGCTTAGATTGTTCGGGTCTTTTATTTTGTTCCAAAATATCTCTCCTATATTATATATTAATTATATTATTACATAATATCCATTATATTAACACACGCAAAAAAAT
>CAMRVD010000066.1 GCA_947054085.1 uncultured Clostridia bacterium
TGGCTGTTGTAACAATGATAACATCCATACCTCTTATTTGTTCGACTTTTTCGTAAGAAATTTCTGGGAATATAAGTTGTTCTTTAATTCCTAATGCATAGTTGCCTCTGCCATCAAATGCTTTTGGTGATACACCTTTAAAGTCTCTAACTCTTGGGAGAGCAATAGCAATAAGTTTATCTAAGAATTCGTACATTATATTTCCACGAAGTGTAACTTTTGCACCGATTTTTTGGTTTTCTCTAACTTTGAAGTTAGAAATTGATTTTTTAGCATAAGTAGCAATTGCTTTTTGACCAGTAATAGAAGTAAGTTCTTCAAGTGCTAAGTTAAAACTTTTTGAGTTATCTTTAACAGAGCCTAAACCCATACAAACAACTATTTTATCAAGTTTAGGAATTTCCATAACATTTTTATAAGAATATTCTTTCTTTAATGCTGGAACAACGGTCTTTTTATAATAATCACGAAGTCTAACAGTATCTTTTTTATTTGCCATTTTTTCCTCCTACTTTGCACTCTTTGTGCTAGTTGTTTTTTTCTCTGCTGAAGCGGAAGTTTTCTTTTCTTCTGTTTTCTTAGCAGGTTCGGCTTTTACTACTTTTGTTTCTTTTGCTTCTGCAGTTTTTGCAGTAGCAGTTGTTTTATTTTCTACCTTTGCATCAACAGTTTTCGTTGCTGAAGAAGTTTCTTTTTTTGCAGTTGTTTTAGTTTCTGCTTTTTTTGTTTCTACCTTTGCTGGTTTTGCTTCAGTTTTAGTAGTTGTAGATTTTTTTGTTGCTTTTTTAGCATTATCTAAGTTTGCTCCACAATGTTTGCAAACTCTTGATTTTTTGCCTTCCTCAACTTGATGTGCAACTCTTGTTGCTTTGTCGCAAGAAGGACAAACTACCATTACATTACTTGCTAAAATTTTGCCTTCTTTTTTAACAATACCGCCTTTGTCTTGTGCAGATTTTGGTTTGTTATGTTTAACAATAATATTTAAACCTTTAACAGTAACTTTGTTTTCTTCTGGAAAGCAAGACAATACTTCGGCTGTTTTACCAGTATCTTTACCAGTGATAACTAAAACTTTATCACCCTTTTTAATATTCATTTTTGCCATACTCTTAAAACTCCTTATAATGTCTCAGGTGCTAAGGAAACTATTTTCATATAACCATTTTCTCTAAGTTCCCTTGCAACTGGTCCAAAGATACGTGTACCTTTTGGTTGTTTTTGATTGTCTATAATAACTGCGGCATTGTCGTCAAATTTAATTGAAGAACCATCTTGTCTTTGAACGCCTTTGCTTGTTCTAACAATAACTGCTTTTACAACATCACCTTTTTTAACAACTCCACCAGGAGTAGCTTTTTTTACAGATGCTATAATTACATCGCCGATATTTCCACTTCTTCTAAAAGAACCGCCAAGTACTCTTATGCACATAATAATTTTAGCACCGGTGTTATCAGCAACCTTTAATCTTGTTTGTGGTTGAATCATAAACTCGCTTCCTCCTATTATTTTGCTCTTTCAACAATTCTTAAAAGTCTAAAATGGATTGTTTTGCTTATAGGTCTAGTTTCCATAATTTCAACTGTATCACCAACGTGGCAATCATTATTTATGTCTTGTACATGAAATCTTTTAGTACTTTTTACGACTTTTTTATATAGTGGGTGTTTAACATTTGAAGTAACACTAACAACACAAGCGTTTTGCATTTTGTCACTTACAACAACACCAATTTTTGTTCTTCTATTATTTCTCTCTTCCATACTTCTCACTCCTATACTTTAGCCTTTTTATTAGCGGTTGTATTGATATTTAATTCTCTTTCAGTAAGAACGGTTTTGATTTTTGCAATATCTTTCTTTAAAGAGTTAAGAAGCATTGGGTTTGCTAAATTACCAGTTGCATGTTGAAATCTCAAATTAAAAAGTTCTGTTTTAACTGATACTAATTTTGCGTTTAATTCGTCGTTAGTTAAACTTCTTATTTCATTTATCTTCATTAAACTGCACCACCTTCTACTTCATTTTCATTAAGTTCTACTGTGTCAGCATTTGTTGTGGCAACTACTTCTGTTTCTCTTTTAATAAACTTTGTAACGCAAGGTAGTTTGTGTCCTGCAAGACGAAGTGCCTCTCTTGCAACTTCTTCTGCTACACCTTTCATTTCAAAAAGTACCCTACCTGGTTTTACAACTGCTACCCAGTACTCTGGGTTACCTTTACCACTACCCATACGAGTATCAGCAGGTTTTTTAGTTACTGGTTTATCTGGGAAAATATCAATCCAAACTTTTCCGCCTCTTTTAATGTAACGTGTCATAGCAATACGAGCAGCCTCTATTTGGTTTGATGTTATCCAGCAAGGTTCGGTAGTAATTAAGCCATAATCGCCATATGCAAGTTTGTTACCTCTTGTAGCAACACCTGTCATTCTTCCACGATGAACTTTTCTTCTTTTTGTTTTTTTAGGCATTAACATTGCTATTTACCTCCCCTTTTGAAGTGTTTGCTTTTTTAGAGTAAATTTCGCCGTTATATACCCAAACTTTTATACCAAGTATACCAAAGGTTGTTTTTGCTTCTGCAAATCCGTAATCTATATCTGCCCTTAATGTTTGAAGTGGTAAACTACCTTGATGATATTTTTCACTTCTAGCAATATCGGCACCATCTAGTCTTCCGCCAACCATTGTTTTAATACCCTTAACGCCTGCTTTCATTGCTTTTTGCATTGCTGTTTTCATAGCTCGTCTAAAATGAACACGCTTTTCAAGTTGACCTGCAATACTTTCTGCAATTAAAGTTGCGTCTGCATCTGGGTTTTTAATTTCTTTAATATTAATAGAAATTGTTTCTGCTTTAGTTAATTTTGCTATTTCTTTCTTTAAAGTTTCAACACCAGCACCTTTTTGTCCAATTAAAATTCCTGGACGGGCTGTAAAGATATTAACAATAATTCTTTTTGCAGTTCTTTCTATAGTAATCTTAGAAATTGCACAAGCATAATATTTTTGTTTTATAAATTTTCTTATAACATTGTCTTCTTTAAGGTTTTTAGCAAAATCGGCCTTGCCAACATACCACAAAGAATTCCAACCTTTATTGATTCCAATTCTAAGTCCGTTTGGACTAACTTTTTGTCCCATTTTTTTGCTCCTTCCCTTATTTTGCTACTGTATCAAGTTTTACAGTAATATGACTTGTTCTTTTTAAAATTTGGTCTACTCTGCCACGACCACGAATGTTCTGGCGTTTGAATGTTGCACCTTGACCAGAATATATTTCTGCAACATATAAATCTTGTTTATTAAGCCCCATATTGTTTTCTGCGTTAGCACCTGCAGATTTAACAACATCAAGTATATATTCGGCAGATTTGTTTGGAGTATTTGCTAAGATGCCTACAGCCTCGTTATAACTTTTTCCACGAACTAAATCCATAATAATATTTAGTTTACTTGAACTTACTCTTAGGAATTTAGCACTAGCATGAGGTCTTGTATCTCTGTTTTTATTTATTTTTTCGGTTTTTTCTTTCATTCTCTTTGCCATAGTTTACTATCTCCTTACTTACCTTTTGCCTTATCTGCACCGTGGCCTCTATAAGTTCTTGTAGGAGCAAATTCACCAAGTTTATGACCAACCATTTCGGCTGTGCAATAAACAGGAATATGCTTTTTGCCATTATGAACTGCTATGGTATGACCTACAAATTCAGGATAAATAACAGATGCTCTGGACCAAGTTTTAATAGGTTTTTTAGAGTTAGTTTCGTTCATTTGTTTAATGCGAACTAACAATCTTTCTTCAACGAACGGTTTTTTCTTTAATGATCTACTCATTTTTTAATAACTCCTTGTAAAATTAAGACCTACTAATAATAAACTTATTAGTGTTCTTTTTCTTATTTCTTGTTTTAAGTCCAAGAGCAGGCTTACCCCAAGGTGTAACTGGGCTTGGCATACCAACTGGTGATTTACCTTCACCACCACCATGTGGGTGGTCGCATGGGTTCATAACAACACCACGAACGCTAGGTCTAACGCCCATATGCCTGTTTCTTCCAGCCTTACCAATGTTCATAATTTCGTGGTCTATGTTACCTACTTGACCTAATGTAGCACGGCAAGCAATAGGAACTACTCTCATTTCACCGCTAGGCATTTTAAGTGTTGCATACTTGCCTTCTTTAGCCATAAGTCTTGCAGCAATACCTGCTGACCTTGCAATTTTTCCACCTTGGTTAGGGCGAAGTTCAATGTTATGAACAACACTACCAACAGGGATATTTTTAAGTGGCATACAGTTACCGACTTTTACTTCTACTTCTTCTCCACTCATAACCTTGTCGCCAACATTTAAGCCAACAGGTGCTAGAATGTAAGATTTTGCTCCGTCTGCATAGTATAGGAGAGCAATGTTAGCAGTTCTGTTTGGGTCATATTCAATTGCTTCTACCCTAGCAGGAACATTATCGTGATTTCTTTTGAATTCAATCAATCTATATTTTTGTCTATTTCCACCGCCCTTATGTCTAACAGTGATTTTTCCTTGTGCATTTCTGCCTCCGTTTTTATTTTTAACGGCAAGAAGTGATTTTTCAGGTTTCTTTTTAGATAATTCTGAATAATCCATTGTGGTTAAAAATCTCTGTGAAGGTGTGGTTGGATTGTGTCTTATAATTGCCATAATTTTAATCTCCTACCTTAATTCAAACTTTCAAAGAATTCTATTGGTTTGCTATCTTTTGTAAGCCAAACGATAGCCTTTTTATAATCGCTAGTAC
>CAMRVD010000067.1 GCA_947054085.1 uncultured Clostridia bacterium
TTTATTTATAATTGTCTTGATTTTTACTGTCTTTTGATTTACAATTATACTAATAAATAAAATATTATTTATTAAACATTTTATATTTTTAGGAATATATTACACTAAGATCATGAAATTTTATTTTAAATACGGAGTTATATATATTGCTTTGGTGCTAGCTATAAACCTAGCACTGGATTTTAGTGTGCAAACTTTATTAAATTTTTTGTTAGTTGCTGCTATAGTTTGCTTACCTGCAATTGTTATGAGCTTATTAGTGCGAATTGTTCCAAAAAAAATATTTAATCCTGCAAACAAAGTTTTTAGGGTAAAATCTAAAGAAAAAAAGTTTTACGAAAAACTTAAAATCCGAAATTGGAAGTCTAAAGTTCCCGAAGCTGGTAAACTAGGAGGCTTTAAAAAAGACAAACTTTACGACCCTAAAAATCCAGAATATTTACGTAAATTTTTAGTAGAAAGTTGCATTGCAGAAGCTATTCATTCGTTGTCTATCTGCTGGGGAATTGCAAGTCTGCTGCTTATACCTAAAAACTTAATATTGCCACTGGGTATACCTCTAATGCTATTTAATGTGTTTGTGCATATTTTTCCTGTTATGATTCAAAGGTATATAAGACCAAAATTGCTTAGAACACTAGATCACGTTATTCGTGCTAAAAAGGCTGAAGAAGCCGAACAACAAGTCGCAGTCGAGGTTAAAACTAACAATTAATTAACCACTTTTTTAGAGTGGTTTTTCTAATATATATTTTAAAACAATAGGGTTATTTGTTATCAAAAAAGAATAAAATAATATTTAAGAAGGAGAAATTATGTACCCGAAACTTTACGGATGGCAACATCTTACATACTTGGCTATATTTTTTACAATATTTATAGCTACAATAGTTATTTCAAAATACTTTGTTAAAAGTGATAAACAAAAAACTATTTTACTAAAAAGCATAGCGATACTTTTATTTATTTTGATAATAATTAATCGTATTTCTATTGCATTTAGGTTTTCCGATCCTGCAATGTTTATACCAAACTCGTACTGCGGCTTAACAAGTTTAGTATTATCATTAGTTGTTATCTTTGGCAAGCCAAACCTAAAGAGCTATCACTTTTTGTTTTATATGGGGTTAGTCGGCGGCATTGCGACAATGTTTTATCCAGATTTTTTAGGACAAGATATATCCTTTTGGTACTTACCTACAATTTCGGGGCTATTACACCACTCGGTACTGCTTATACTTTGTGTACTTTTAATTCAAACAAAATGGTTTACGCCTAGTATAAAAGGCTGGAAGTGGTTTCCAATTGGGCTTAGTATTTATACTTTGTATGGTTTGCTTTTAATGGACATTTTTAAATGGGAAAGTGCTATGGAAATAAATTCTAGTTTAATAAAAGGAACTCCCCTTACTTGGTGGTTTATTTTAATTGTTGGCTCTGCTCTCCTTTTTGTAGTTTTACTACTTATAGAATTTATTCGACAAAAGAAAAACAAAAATACTACCAAGCAAAAATAAAATTATATATGTCCTAGTTTAAATCAACTAAAAATCCGCTCAAACAAATTGAGCGGTTATTTTATTTTGTAAAAATGAAAATGAAATTTATAAACTATGTCTCTTTACTTTTTTGCATTATACTGATTGGGGTTTATCTTTTTTCTTTTTTATAAAATGGAAAATAAGCTTAATCGCAAACGCTAAAATTATAATAACTATAAATACATATAGTATAATGTTTGTAGCGTTAGGAAAAATGTTGCATACAAAAGTGACTATAATGCCGCAAACAAAATTGCCAGTTATTACGCTTACCATAATCTGCCAAAAGTTAAGACCTAATAGTACGGCTAAACACGTGCCTGTCCAAACACCAGTAAGAGGAACCGGAAACGCTACAAACAAAAACACACTAAGCATTTTTAAAATAATACTTTTTATAGGTGTTTTATTATTAGTTTTTAAATTCATCTCGGCAGATTTATTTTGCAGTGACCCAGTAAAAAAACTAATTATTTTATTAAAAAACTTTTTATCTTTTAAATAGTTATATATAGGCTTAAATATAATTGCCAAAATAGGCACTACTAAGATACTTCCTATAAAACCATATCCAAAAGCTTCTATGCTTGTTAGAGGTTTTGTCCAAAAATTTTTGCTCATGCCAAACGGTATAGCTCCCTTTAGTTCTATCATAGGAACTACTGCAATCAAAATGGTGGCAAGCACAGCATTGTCACCAAATAAACTACTAAAAAAATTAGTTATTGCTTCCATTTTTGCCCTTTAAAACCTTTTAAAAAGTAAATATATAAAATACAAGGTCTTCTACCATAAGCATAAGCGTTAGCACAATCCAAGGCAAACATATCGCCTTATTTAGCTTATATTTGTTATTCTTTTTAAATTCTAAAACCATAAATACAATGGCAACAACAAACAATGCAACTCCTACCAACCCTAATTGGTATATCATAGAAATAAAGGAGTTATGGGCACTATATACATCTAATAGCGGAGCACCCAGACCTCTACCAAAAAATAATGCTAACGGATTTTCGCCCAAATAAGATAAGTATACAATCCACAGATGTGCTCTACCTGTAGTTATCATGTTCATAAAATCAGCAAAGCTGTTGCAATATTTAAAGCCACCCATAAACCTATTATAAAAGACCATAACAAGTTTCATATTAAAGACGCCTATAATGACAATTATGCCTACTGCTATACTGGTTATTACAAGAGTTTTTATAGGAGATTTTATTAACCAAGATACAAAAATTGCAAAATAGATTACGCAAACTATAATTAAAAAAGTTTTACTAAAGGTTGTAAGCCCCGCAATTGTAAGAAGAATAAAAAGCGAATACTCTTTCCAACTTGCTTGTTTGCTGATAATAAAATAAGCAAGGGCTGCCAGCAATATTTCGCACATCATAGCAAAAACATTTGGCTGGGTTAAAAAAGCTTCGAACCTTCGTATTTTATCGCTAGCCATGTCAAAAGTAATAAAACTTTGTAGATAAGGCGAAATAAAATATGTTAAAAATAACAAACACGACAATAGTAACGATACCGATAAAATCTTTATATTAAACCCTAGCCTTATTACATTCGGCTTTTTTATTATCATTATAACGCAAGTAAAAATTAAAAATAAAATTGCAAGTTTTGCAAATAAATTTGCATTATATTTACCAGTAGGAAGTGCACAATAAACTAAAAATGCACCAATACTTACAAGCAGGGCAATATTAGGTTTAGATTTTTCACGAATGTAAAGAATCCAATAAAACTTTAAAATATATATTAAAACACATGCGGCAAACAAAATTGCACTTATATTTAAGCACAAAGTGCTAAACGGAATGGTAAACATAAGGTAAGAAAAACCATTACGTAAATTATCAAAAATAACAAGTGCAAGAATGATTGGGTATACAATATACATGGTGTATCCCCAAAAGCAATGTACAAAAAACAATGCAAGCAAAATTGCACAATTTATAATTAGTTTATTTTTTAAATAAAACCGTTCAAACTTATTTAGTCGGCTAGTCATATTATTTTGTATTGCCTCTATAAAAAATAAATATAATAAATTATTATATTTTAGTAACTAAATAATACCATAACAATTTATAAAAATCAATAGAGTTTCCAACATTTAAAGTATTTTATACTCAATTTGCATTTTTTAACTGTTAATTAAGCCATATTATAAAAAACAACACCCAAATGAGTGTTGTTGTAATATTATTCCTTAATCGCACCAAACCTACGATCTCTGCTTTGATATTCTTTTAAAGCTTCATAAAGTTCCTTCTTTTTAAAGTCTGGCCAATAAGTTTTAGGAAAATACAACTCTGCATAAGCAATTTGCCAAAGCATAAAATTGCTCAATCGCTGTTCGCCGCTGGTTCGTACAACAAAATCTAGCGGAGGTTGACCTTTAGTATATAAATGATTATCTATGGTTTGACGAGTTATATCCTTTATACCCTCTGCCACAATATTGTTAACAGCGTATACTAATTCGTCCTGACCACTATAGTTGATACCCAAGTTTAATGTAAACTTTGTATTATTTTTAGTTGCTTCGATTGTCTTTTTTGCATTTTTTGCAAGATCATCTGGAAACTTTGTATAGTCCCCCATAATATTTAGCTTTGCTTCGGGAAACTTTTTTAAAAAGTCTTTGCTGACGTATTTTCTAAATGCATTGATTAAAAAGTCAATTTCAGCCTTTGGTCTATTCCAATTTTCGGTAGAAAAAGCATAAATACTAACTGCAGAAATTCCGTAAGTATAAAAACACTCTTTAATTATAAGGTCTAACGTCTTTATTCCTGCATTATGACCCATAGAACGGGTAAGCCCCCTTTCTTTTGCCCACCTGCCGTTGCCATCTATAATAAATGCGATATGGTTAGGAAGTTTTTGTAAGTCGTGTTTCATAAAGTCTCCCATCTATAATTGTAATATGTTTAGTTATTGTATCAATTTTTATCAACTTTGTCAAAATTTAAAATAGTATTAATAAAAATTTTATAA
>CAMRVD010000068.1 GCA_947054085.1 uncultured Clostridia bacterium
GTACAAAAACAAGAATGTAGAAATAATACCTATTATACTTAAAACAAGAATTAAATAGAAAATATTATTCGACTTATTATTCGACAAATTATTATCTTTATTATTTTTTAACCCTAGGTTAACATTGAACTTAAAGTCGCCACCATTTTGTATTACATTACCTGAAATTGTAAAGATAGATGCACCCTCTACATTAGCAACATTGGAATAGAAATTTGCACCATTAATTATAGCGTCCCCTTGTTCGTCTATACAAATTACACCACCATAGTTTGCACTATTTCCTATAAATTCTCCACCATTAAATATTACCGAACCACCTTTCGTATAAATACAGCCACCACTACCATTTATAGTATAATTCCTAGCAAATAGTCCCGAATTAATGGTTACAGTTCCAGTATTGTAAATGAATCCACCATTGCCATTTACTGAATAGTTAAGTCTATAATCTCCACCATTAACAATCAAATTACCTTCGTTATATATCGACCCACCAGTTAGAAGCACTGTGTTAATATCCACATAAGTATTGAATATACTGCAACCATTAAGGTTTAATGTTGCACCTTCAAAGTTATGGGCGACTGCTGGTCCACCACCAGTATTAGTAATGTTTGAAATATAAACATTGTTATTAATGGATAAAATTCCAGCATTACTAAAGAATGGTTCTGTAGCCTTAACATTTGAATTACCACTACTTGTAATGTGAATCGAACCAATTCCACCGCCAAGAGTAAATCTTATTATATTAGTATTAGTTGGAATTGATATAACTGGTCCATTTGTAAATGACTGATGTCTGTATAAGAATACCTTTTTGTTTGCCATAACACTTTCTTCTAATATACCATTCCCACCTACAATATAACTAGACATAAAGTATATTTCTCCACCATCGCTTAAGTATTTAACCATATCGGCTAAACTTGATATGCCTGTAAATGAAGTACATTCTACATCATTATAGAATCTATCATTACTGAAATAAACTTTACTAAATGATATTGTTGGAGAAACTAAAACGCTAACCATATTTTCATAAATTGCTTGGTCACTTGGTGTAAATTTTAATACATATTTAGTATTAATGTCACTCGGTATTGTGTTTGCTTCTTCAAATGCCCATGTACCAGAAACAACTAAATCTCCTGATTTTACAATACCTCCAACAAATCTAGCAAGAGATAACCTATCTCCTGAATTTATATAAGTAACTGGAGCCTCCACAATACTTAAAATTCTACCAGTAATTCTAAAGTTTATACTACCAGAAACAAAGTTATCTTCATTATAGTTATCCACAACTTTATAATAAATTGTGTAATCTTTAATTTCAATATAACTAGGAGCAGTTTCTTTATATTCTCCGTCTTCCGTTTCTGCAAAATATATTGTATAGTTTCTGCAATTATAAACGGTAAAGTCTTCTGCTGTAATAGTTTTTGGTTTGCCGTCCATTGTATAAACTTTGTCACTTACAATAACTATCATTTCATCATTAGTATCTGGGTTTGATACTAAGATAATAGCATTTCTTACAGCGTCTAATTTTAATGAATAATCATAAATTGCATCGTAACTAAACACTTTTAAATCACTTGTTGTAACAGGTATATCATTTTTATAAGTTGTTACAACTATCAAAGATTCTTCTGCGTCATCAATAGTTAAACCTATCTTACTATTACCTGACAACTCTGCTACCAAGAAACCTTTGTTACTATCTTTTGTTAAATGTAAGTTATTTTCATCTCTTGTTGAAACAGAAGTTTGTGTTGAATTAGTATAATTATTTTTTATAACAATTATCGCACCACTTTGCATTGAAAGCCCAAAGATATTTTCATCATAATTAGTTTCCCCACTAAAGGCATAGTAAATACCACCGCCCCCTGTTGTGCTTTTGTTATATGTAATAGTTACTTCTCCCTTTAAAATTAAACTTGCAGGATTTTCACTTTCAATATAAATTGCACCGCCTGTTCTTGCAAAGTTGCCCACCATACTATCAAAGTCATCATAAATACCATTATTATTAGTATCTATAAATCCGCCAAGTGTAGTATCGTAAAGTTCAACAACAACTCCCTGTGCAGAACCTAGATATATTGCACCACCATTTTCACTTGCAATATTTGATGTAAATGATGAAGTTTTAATTAAAATGTTAGCAGTTACTTTTTTACTTGATGAACCAATTACATATAAAGCACCACCATTGCCTGTTACAGAGTTACCTGAGAATACAGAGTTTTCAATATTTATTCTTGTTGCTACTTTAGATACATCTATATAAATTGCCCTAGTTTCATTATTAACAAAATTAGAATTTGCTAAATCAAAACTTATTAAATTGTCTATATACATTACACCAACAGAAGATAGTGATGTGTTTTCTATTGTAGCATTATTTATTAATAAGTTACCACTTTGAATATAGAAACTTACCCCATCAACACTAGGCTTTAACCCTGAAATGTATGAATTTTGAATTGTTACATTACTATTTTCAGCCCTTAATGTTCCTGAATTTACAGAACTCCTTAAAGTAACATTATCAAATATTAAAATAGCATTTGTAGCAAATATATCCATTACAGAATTTGAATCACTTTCTCTACCAGAAATAATTTCTGTGTTCTTTATTAACGCATAGGAATTTGCACTTAAATAGATATTAGCACCACTTAAAACATTTGAAGCAAGATTATTAATTATTCTAGCATTTTCTATATAGTTGTAAGAATCTGCCCCTGCATAAATTCCTCCACCATTACCTGTTTCATTAGAACCGTTATTAGATATTGTGCCACCATAAATATATAAAGAACCATAATTTGCAATACCACTACCTAAAATGCTTGTACCACTTTCGGTTTTGGTGTTTTGTGAAATTTCTCCACCTTTCATTGTAAGGCTTGCATCTTTATCGTTATAAATACCTGCACCACTTGTAGATGCTAAATTACACTCAATACTTCCACCACTAATTATTATTTTACCTTTGTTATAAATTCCAGCACCGCTTGTTGCTGTGTTACCAACAATTTGTCCACCAGATAACGTGAAATCTCCTTCGTTATAAATTGCACCACCTAACGAGGCAGAATTATCTCTTATCTTTCCGCTAACAAAGTTAATTATACCCAAATTATAAATTGCCCCACCGTTTGTAGAAGAATTTGAATATATGTCAACTCCTTCTAAACTTATAACTCCGGTTTTTCCGTTATATATAATGCTATTTTCTGTATTATTATCATAAATTGCACTATCAACAATAACCGTGTGACCATTATTATTAACAGCACCTTTTAGGCTACCTAAGGATATTCCAAGTATTTTGCAATTATGGAATTCAAGTTCGCCATTCTTTTCTACATAAATAACTCCATTAATAGTTGTTTCAGCATCGGTTGAAATGTTGCTAATTTCTTGGCTGGAAATAACTGCTTTACCTTTAGGTCCTATAAATAACCAAGCACCATACTCTGCCCAGTTGTCAACAGCCAAACCGTCTTCAAGAACTAAAGTTCCATTTTTAACAAATATTGCACCACCTTTACCGTTATCGGTTGTTAAATCTGCCCCACTATAAAGGTTAGAATTCCCTGTAACTTCAACATTTGTCATACGAATATACAAGCCATCATCAATAACAACACTTGCATTAAATTCCATTTTGTTACCATATATTCTTCCATCACGGAAAAGCATACGGCTTGAACTTTCCTGTGCCGTTGTGAAACTAAATAAAGTTGCGTTTTCGCCATAACCATAGTTCCCACTAACAACAAAGTCACTCATTTCGAAGTTTGCAACATTCTCGAAGTTAATAAGAGTTCCGTAAATATTATTTCCACTAAACACAATGTTACTTTCCACAAATGTTAGTGAATTTAAGTATAATGCAGCACCTTTGCCAAACCCTGTGTTTCCAATAAAGTTAACCCATAATAGTTCTACTCCGCCTCGGTCATTAACAAAGTATACACCGCCATCTCCATAAGAAGTGTTTTTCTCTATATTAGAGTTTGCAATTTTAATATTTGTTTTTTCACCGTAGGAATATATTGCAGAACCATTATTAGATTTGTTACCAGTTAACTTAACATTAGTAAGATTTAATAACGCACCAAACCAAATGCCACCACCATTAGTACCAGAAATATTATCTTTAATAGTACTATTTGTTATTTCAGCATCCATAGTAAGAACCAAACCACCGCCAAATTCTGTAGCACTATTGCCAGAAATAACACTGTGACTAATAATTATTGGGCTAACACTTACTAAACCAGCACCAAAGTAATTAGATTTATTTCCAATTACATTAGTATGTTCAACTTTTGCTTTACCACCAACAATGCTAACTCCACCAGAAGAGTAGTTTGCATCTTGTGGTAATTCAACAAACATTTCTACACCACGACTTACAAAACAAGAAACATCAAATTCATTTCCTTCTTTTACAAGTTCATTATATAAAACATCTGTATAAGTTACTGTTAAATCGGCATTAAATCCA
>CAMRVD010000069.1 GCA_947054085.1 uncultured Clostridia bacterium
CTCACAAAAAGTTTAAAAATATTCCTTGCTCGTTTTATGTCAAAGCGTGCAAAAACGAAAAATCTTTTGGTACTATAACAAAATTTAAAAATAAATTTAGCGGAAAAAGAAACTTATACTGTTTTGATATGGTAAATTTTTTAAAAATTTGATAAATAATTTACTAGATTAAACATTCGCGATGTTGTATAATATAATAGTTAGGAGATATTATGAAAGAAAAAGAAAACATCAAAACCCAAAACACCCTACCTGTAAATGAAAACAATAAAGAAATACACTCCAAAATAGATAATCAAGACAACGAACACAGCGACCACGAAGCAAAGTTTAAGCTTATAAAATCTAAAGCAGAAACTGTACTTAAGGTGCTAAAATACGTGCTAGCCTTTTTTATAGTAGTAACGCTTGTAAATGTTATTGCAAATATTGCGGACATTTACCACAAAAATTTTGTGGGCTGGCTGGTGCTTAGCATTGTTAGCATCTCTGTTAGTGTTGGGCTTGTTATTGCCCTAATCTGCTTGTATACAGACATAAATAAAACAATAAAAAAGTATAACAAAAAATAAAAATTACCTTATAAGTAAATTGCTGGTAAAAACTAGCAATTTTTTTATTTTTATTTAATTTTGCTATTGACAATTTGCTTAATATGAGGTAATATATCTATACAATTTTTAATCAAAGGAAGGTAATTATGACTAACCAATATAACGAAGATTTTTATGATGAATTTCCAAAAGGTGGAAAAGGAAAAAACTGCTCTGTAATTAATGATTATGCTAACATTGAAAAATCAAATAATCCTAAAAAAACTTCTTCTAAAAATTCAAAAATCAATGTAGTGATATCAAAAAAATTACACGCTAACAAGAAATATAACAGCAAACTAAGGAATACAGAAAATAAAGAATTTTACGCTGTTAACTACGAAGAAGATAAAAAATTATCCGAACAATTTGGACTAGGTTTTTAATCTAATTAGTTTTGCCCCATTTGATGGGGTTTTTTATTGCAGAAAATTGTGGCTTAAATTATAATCCACATTACATTTGGTTTATAACTTTAGCCGACTTTTTGCCCTATTTTAATGTTTTTGTGTTTAAAAACAATTGTAATTGTCTACCCTTATACAAAAGGAGAAACATTATGAATCCAATTAAAAATGACACAAAAGATATAGACGCATATTTTATGAGCCTAAAAAAAATGTACCCAAAACCATATAACAAAAAGACTGCAGACCCATACACAAAAACTTGGGTAATACTTATGAATGGTACAGAATACGAAAGCGTATGGTTTATGCATCAGTTTGCAAGGCACTGCAACATTCCCGAAGTTTGTGACGCATTAGCTATTGTCCGCAAGCAAGAACAGCAGCAACAAAAATTAATAAGTTGTTTAAAGCCAATTAACGAAAGCATATTAGAAACCACCATAGGCTACGAACAACTTGCGGTAGACCTTACGGCATGTTTAGCCATTAACGAAACCGATAAAAACAGCCGAAATGCACTTAACTTTGCCCTATTGGAAGATTTTGACCACTTGTACAGATTTGCTAACCTATTAAAGCTAGAAAAAGGCGGCGACGCTAAAACACTCGTTGGCGGATACACCGAAATTATGCCCGGCAGGCCAACCATTGCTGAACACCGCTACCCAACTCAGGACTTAAAGACTGCAATGGTTGCCAAAAAAAGCAAAGCTTACACAAAACTTGTTGCAAACATAATAACAGCTGCCGAGCAGCAAACCATGAACTACTATATGAACATTGCTCAGTGGTACAAATCTAGCCTAGGCCGCAAACTTTATGCCGAAATTGCCATGATAGAAGAACAACATGTTAGCCAATACGAAAGCTTAAAAGATCCTAACCTTACTTGGCTGGAAATGTGGGTTATGCACGAATACACCGAGTGTTATTTGTACTATAGTGCCCTAACCTACGAAAAGGACAAGCGAATCCGCTCTATTTGGCAAGAATTTTACGAGCAAGAATGTGCACACCTAAAACTAGCTGTAAAAATGTTAGAAAAGTATGATAAAAAGACCTACAAAGATGTATGTGAGGATGGCGAGTTTCCCGAACTCCTAGATTTTGAGCCAAACAAACAGTATATTCGCGAGGTGCTAGCTACAACCGTTACCGAAACCGCTACTACCAAACGCGGATATATTGATATATCGGAATTAAAAGATAAGGATATATATTTTAAATATCAAGACCAAATTTTAGACAAAAACGAAAAAGACGAGCCAGCCCACGCAGTTATAGACCGAACTATTTCCAAATTTGGCGAGGATTACCGCTATCAAGACAAAGCCCACCCAATAAAAGAACTAAACAATCGCAAAAAAGACAACATTATAGTTGGCAGAAAAAAATATTAAAAGATATAAACTAAAAAGTACAAGCAAAAAAATCACTTGTACTTTTTTTGTATAAAAAAATATCAAAAGCCTCACACTAATCGTAACGGAGAAATTATGAAAAAGTCTAACACTTCTACTTACGATACTCTTAGCAACAATAAAACAAAACCTAAAAAGGCTGGTAAAAGAGGCAAACATAAATTTAAATTTATAAAAAACTTCAAGTCTTGGTGGCGTGGCATGCCAAAATGGCTAAGGATTCAAGTGCCTGTATTTGCTACTATGGGCGTACTACTACTATCAAGTATTGTAACAATTTGCGTTATGCCAAGTATAGAGCAAAGTATGGCAAGTAGCAATGGAAACAAAACAACTCGTAGCGGCTTACCTACCAAAATGGTAGCACCTTTTGTAGATATGTCTAGCTGGGTAAATTCGGGTGCATATTCGGTAAACGGTGCACCGAACTTAGGTAAGTTTGCAGAGGACACTGGTATAAAGTACTATAATCTAGGTTTTATTAACCCACTAACTAATTATCCACTAAAGGCCGATGGCACTATTAACTGGGGCTGGGGCGGTTACAGCGACCTTACAAAAAATAGCACAAGTGCTCAGTACAAAGGAATTGTTCAAAGTATACAAAATTTGGTAGACGCCGGCGGAATTTACACAATATCTTTTGGCGGACAAATTGGTGATGCTCCTTGGCGAGTTACACAAAATGTAGATAGACTTGCAGATATGTACCTAGATGTTATTAATACATATAAACTAAAACGCATAGATTTAGACATAGAAGAAAGTAACCAAGATGCCGACCAAAACCGAGCAAATGCTAAGGCTATAAAAAAAGTTCAGGACAAAACTAATGTAGAAGTTGTTTTAACCATTCCTATTATGCCAAACGGCTGGGAACAAAAACAACTAAATATAATTAACGCTTACCTTATGGAAGGCGTGGATATAATCTTAATTAATAGCATGTGCATGTGCTACGGAACAGGCGTGTACGCGGGCGAAGATTACGGTGATGCCAGCGTTCGTGCTATCGAAAATAGTATCAAACAATTAAAGAAATTATATGGTAATTACGGTTACGACCTAAGTGACACGCAGGCTTACCAAAAAACTGGCTGCACAGTTAGCATAGGCTACGAAAGCACACTGTATCCTACATTTACAACCAATATGATGAAAAAAGTTACAAACCATGCTAAAGCCCACAACTACGGAATGCTATCTTTTTGGAGTATGGGCCGCGATAGCACCATAGACGGCAACAAAGGCATTAGCACCAAATACGCTTACACAAATATTGCCAAAGAATACCTAAATAAATAGGTACTATGCCTCACATACCACCCCATAATTTATAGCAAAAACGCACTTTTTGCAAAACTTACACAAATTAAAACCTACTGCACTATTGCAGTAGGTTTTTTACTTTTCTATTTTTTAAAATTTATTTTTCTTCCACAACTAGGACACTCTGTGTCTTCTTCGTAAATAGTACAACCACAATTTTGACAAAAATAAATGCTTTTATTTAATACTTCGGTAAACTCTGCACTATTCATTTTTATGTCCTTATGTTTTAGTTTATTTATAGCTTTATCTGTAATTTCTGTTGCATTTAAACATTCTGTAATATCTTGTATATTTGCTCTATTACACGAAATTACATATAGTACATAAATAATAGCTATATAAGAAAAAATTTGAACTATCAAATTAATAATAACATCCCACCATAATGAAGCTAAATTAGTTTCTATATCTTGTTGTATGTTGAGTTCATTAAGTTGATTACTTATTTCATTCATAGAGTCTTGCTCTTTTATTAATTTGTCTATTCCAGAAAAACAAACGTAAATACTTATTATAAATATAATTGTAACAAATAGACCTATAATAAATAAACCTTTTTTATTAATATGAACCTCTTTTTTCATTTATTTACCGCCTATATTTTTACAATAAGTCGTGGGGGGGCCGGGGGGGGGGGGGGGGGTGGGGGGTGTGGGGGGGGGTGGTGGTGGGGGTGGG
>CAMRVD010000070.1 GCA_947054085.1 uncultured Clostridia bacterium
GAAGAAAAGTATTATACTGGCGACTATATTTCATTTGATTTTAATAAAAATGAAGCAACTATAACATATACAAAAAATACTAGCACAGATGCCTTAATGCTTAAATTAAATAGAGATTTTAGATTATATTCAGGTTATGTAGAAGTAACTTTCAAAGAAAATAGCACAACAGAATTTATATCTATTAGAATATTAACTGATGATGAAGGCGAAGATAGAAAAGAAGAAAGCAATGTTAAATATGTTCGTAACGGCTATATAAATAATTTTGATACTGGCATTGCAACACTTGTTGTACAAGGTATTATGCAAAATTATACTAATTCATTAGTCTTTAAACATTTTGAAATATTGCAAGTAAAACTTGAAGTTGAAATTTCAGGATTAGATGAGGAATATGTTTATACTGGTTATGAAATTTCTCCAGAACTTACTTTAGTTTCAAAAGACACTGGCGAAACTTTAGTATTAGATAAAGACTATAAAATTACATATAGTAACAACATAAATGTGGGTGAGGCTGGTTATAAGATAGTAGGTATAAATAACTATTCTGGCGAAACAGCAAATACTAAAGCCTTTACTATCATACCAAGAACTATAACCCAAGATATGTTTACTATAAGCGATGATACAACCTATAATGGTTCTATACAAAAGCCAACTATAACAGCAAGATTTAGTGGTAAAGTATTAATAGAAGATGAGGATTTTACAGTTGTATATAAAAGAAATAACATAATAACTACTAACTTTTTAGATGCTGGAGTAATTAGTATAGAATTAAATGGAATGTCAAATTTTACTGGAGCATTGCTAAAAACTTACTCTATTGCAAAACTTCAAATTAAAGAAATAATTTTAAGCCAAACAGTAACAATCTTTAATGGTAGTGACCAAAGACCAACAATTCAAGTATTAGATATTTTTGGTAATGAGGTTAATAGTGAAGAAGATACCGTTATAGAAACTAATAGGAAAGTTTATGAACTCACTTTGAGTAGAGATAACTTTACCGACGCAGGAAATACTAGAATAATAGTAACTATATTAGATACTACAAACTATGCGTTATATGGTGCAGAAGTAACGGCGACATTTACAATAAGGAGAGCAGAACTAAGTTCTGCAACCGCAAATATACCAAATCAAGTTTACTCTGGAATATCTATAGAACCAAAGTTTTCATTAATGCTAGGCGAATATGCTGTTCCTACAAACGAATATAATATTTCTAATTATACTAATAACTTAAATGCAGGAACGGCAATTATCCATTTAGTATCGTTAAATAATAACTTTGAAGGCACAGCAGAAATTCCTTTTATTATAGAGTCTAAGCCTCTTGAAGATACTATGCTTTCTGTAGCACTTGGAGCCAATCCCGTTTATAATGGTAGCGAACAAATGCTAGACTTCACAGTTAGTTTTAATAATGTAGTTCTTGAAGTGCCAGTTGATTATACCTATTTATATGATAACAATATAAACGCAAATGATGACGATAGTGCCGTATTAACTATTATGGGAACGGGTAACTTTAGTGGAACAATAAACTATAATTTTTCCATTGATAAAGCAAACCCTATTGTAATTGTAGGTATGCCAGAACAAGTGTTGTTTGTAGGTGATGCATTGCTAGACAATAATTACTTGGTTTTAAAGGAAGGCTCAACTAAGGGGACATTAACAAATGACCCAGTATCAAGTTTAACCTTATCTAATGATATAAAATGGCGTTTTATACCAGAAGATGAAAATAATTATAACGAAGTAAATGATATAGAAAGAGGCGTAGTAGCATATTATTATACAGAAGTTGTATTTAGTGATGTTTCAAATTTACTAACTGGTCAAGATGTAAATGTTACGGCTAGCGTTATGTTTAAAACAAATAGAAATACCGATACTTTCTATCCAGCCCCAGACGGAACATACGAACTTGCTATAACTCTTGACGGCAAAGATGTTACAAGCGAACAAGTTATTTTTGATAAAAATACTATTACTAAATTTATTATGCGTGGCACATATAATGTAAAAGTTAATATTACTAGCCCAAATTATTATATTGCAAGTGGCGATAATAAATCTTTTCAAGTAAAAACAACAACATTACAAAGTACTAATAATCTTTTCTATGCAGTTTGTCCTACTGGCTTTGATAATAATATAACATTGTCTATTAAACCATTTAGTAATAAAGAAGATATTATTTCTTTAATAGGGGAAGAAGTTTATAATCAAATAGGAAACATAATAAGAGTTTATTCTGTAAAATTTTTAAGAAATAATAAAGAAGTTCAAGTAGCAAATGCAAAAGTATATTTGAACACTTCTCAAAATATTTTTTATTCTTTAAGTAATGGAACTTTAGCCCAAGAAGATACAACAAAAGGGGTAATAGAAGTTCCCGCCGGAGCCATTATTATAGAAGCAAGAAACGCTTTAAGTTTAGAGATAATAATTTTAATAAGTGCTGGAACGGGCGTGCTTGTAACAACAATTCTTTTAGTAGTAATTGTAAATTCCAAGAAAAAGAAGAAGAAACTAGCACAAGGCAACCAAAATGTTAATAACAAAAAACTTGCAAAGAAAAACGCAAAAAATCATAATCTAAACAATCAAAACGCAATTGCAAATGGCGTAAATACTCAAAATGGGCAACAAATTAATGTAAATCCTAATGCGGTTATTAACAATGCATTGAACGCTAATGCCCCTATGGGTAACGGCAATATGCCTTACCAAAATGGTGTAAATCCGAATATAAGTGGTCAAGTAATGCAAAATGGAAGAATGGTTCCTCCGCAAAATGCACAAGGAATGCCACAAAATATGGTGTCAAATGGTAGACCTATTGCACCAAATGGTAGAATGATGCCACCACAAGGAATACCACAAAATGGAAGAATGGTACCACCTAATAACAGAAATATTCCTCCTCAAAATATGGTAAATGGAAATATGCCCCCACTAAACAATGGTATGCCAAATGGGAAAAGTCTTCCACCAAATGGAATGAATCCTAATGTACCTAGAGGACAAAATACAAATATGCGTCCGCCACAAGGTATTCCACCTCAAGGCTATAGACCTCAAGGAGTTCCACCTCAAATGGGAGGAAGAATGCCAAATGGAATGCCTCCAAATATGAATGGTCAAGCAATGCCAAATGGTAGAATGGTTGCTCCAAATGGTAGAATGATGCCACCGCCTCAAGGTATAGTACAAAACGGCGGAAGAGTTCCTACAAATATGGCAGGAGGCAGAGTTCCACCTCAACAAGGAATGCCAAACGGGAATAGGCTTCCACCAAATGGAATGAATCCTAATATGCCAAGAGTTCAAAATACAAATATGCGTCCACCACAGGGAGTTCCACCACAAGGGTTTAGACCACAAGGAGTTTCACCTCAAATGGGAGGAAGAATGCCAAATGGAATGCCTCCAAATATGAATGGTCAAGGAATGCAAAATGGAAGAATGGTACCACCTAATAACAGAAGTATTCCTCCTCAAAATATAGTAAATGGAAGTATGACCCCACTAAACAATGGTATGCCAAATGGGAATAGGCTTCCACCAAATATGAATAACCTAAATGGCATAAATACTCAAAATAATGTTCCACCAAACCCTAAAAAACCTAAGGGGAAATAAACTAAAAAAGGAAAGACATATGAAAGTATTATTAGTTAATGGTAGTTCTCACGAAAAAGGCTGTACTTATACTGCATTAAAGCATATAGAACGGGCTTTAAATGAGGAAGGCATAGATAGTGAAATAATGTATATTGGTAACGCCCCACTTCCTGATTGTATCGCTTGTGGCTATTGTGCAAAAGAGCATAAATGTGTTTTTGATGATATTGTAAATGTTCTTGCAGAAAAAGCAAAAACTTGTGATGGATTTGTTTTTGGTTCTCCTGTTTATTACGCACATCCAAGTGCAAGACTATTAACAGTTATGGATAGAGCCTTTTATTCTGGTGGTAAAAACTTTCGTTTTAAACCAGCAATTGCAATAGCAAGTGCAAGGAGAGCAGGTCAGGTTGCATCAATGGATGTAATTAATAAATATTTTGGAATAAATTCTATGCCAATAGTATCCTCAACATATTGGAACCACGTTTACGGCTCTACCCCAGAAGATGTAGCAAAAGATTTAGAAGGGGTAGAAACTATGTACAATTTAGGTAAAAATATGGCGTGGTTACTAAAAAGCATTAATATTGCAAAGCAAAATGGACTTGAACCTCCACATCTAAAAAAACTTCGCACAGACTTTATAAAAAATGATTAACTTATTTTTTATTAATATAAGTTTAAAAATAAAAAAACCAAATATTTTATTAT
>CAMRVD010000071.1 GCA_947054085.1 uncultured Clostridia bacterium
ACTTTTTAACAAAAATATAAATGTAATAAAAGAACGAATTATAGGTTTAAATAAATATATCTAATTGACAATTTTATTATTAAATTGATATAATTATGTTGTATATGCACACTTTGTATATAACAAAATTTAATAAAATAAATTAAGCCAGTTTAAAGAAAATAAAAACAAAAATTTAAACTTTAAAGGAGACTTATTAATGAATAGAAATAATAAAAATGTTGCAAAAAAACAGAAGGTAAAACCAAATTTTTCTGCATTTTTTTCTAATCTATTTACTAAAATGAAAACAAAAAGGTTTTTTGTTGGTTCTATTTCTACTTTATTAGTAATTACTATGATGGTTTCTGTTTGGGCAGGGCTAGATAGCACCCTTAGACTAAACGCACTAAGAAATACCCTACTAACCACCGAAGCAAAACAAGTTTACGACATAGATAATAATAAAACCACAACCGCAGTAGGATACTATAGTGAAACTATCGACACAGTAAAAAGAAATGTGCCTAAGCAAACAAATGACGAGGGGTTACCATCAGGATATCCAAAATATGGTTATACTCTGTCATCAGTTTTAGGAAATACTTCTGAAAAAATTGCTTTAAGAGATGCCCTAATTAAAGAGGCCGCTTATTTGTGTGCAGAAGGAACATCTCACAATAGTGGAAGTAGTGGAGGTTACACTTGGATTGATAAAAATGGATATTTATATAAAGGAACAACTCTAAACCCAGAAAAGACACTAGATAAAAATAACAAACATAGAAAACTTTATAAGCACACTGCTTCCGTTGGTTTATACTTAGGAGATGTTGCAGACAATGAACCTGGTCTTGTAAAACGAATAACTATGCGTCCAAGAGGTTATAATGGTTATGGCGTAACAGGTTTATATGCTCCTGCTGGCGAAACTATTAAAGTTACTATTTCTGAAGATGATATGAACTCTACTGGCGGGTTAACTTTCCATATAGGGCAGGCATTATACAACGGTCAGGCAAACAATATTTGGACAGCCAAAGATCAAATGCAACGCATACCAGTTTTATTAAATACATTAACATTAAACAAAAACACAACAACTTACGATGAAACAACAAAAACATACACAGGATATATTGGTTCTTTCATAGGTGGACCTATTTATATTAGAAATACAAATTCTACTTTTACTGTTACCATTTCTGGCGGAGTTAATTATCCACACTTTATTCTTGGTTACACAACCAAAACTGAATTTGAAGACTATAAAAAGTCATCTGCCCCATACTTTGACCTAGAAGTTTGGAGTTATGGAGTATTACATTCCGGACCAAAATATTATGCAAGAAATTTTAGTTATGACGACCTTTACAAAGTTGCCATTTTATGGGAAAAAGTGTCTACTGTTACCACTACTGGGTCTTCTCAAGGGATAGTGTTCTTATATGACCCATTCGTTGCTGCAGGGGGTGCTGTTGCTTTCCCTGGCAGACGTTCAGTAAACTGCCCTGCTGGCTGGATGGCAAATTCTTTAAATTATAATGGCATAACTACTAGTGGTGCTTGGGGAAATTTTCACGAATATCATCATAACTTTCAAGGATTTGGAGTTGGTAATGGTGGAGAAGTAACAAATAACGCTATGACACTTGTTTCCTACGCTTTATTTACAAATATTTCATCGGCAAGAGGTTTAGGTTCTTATGGCGGTGCTGGACTTTCTGGCTGGAATTACTACACAAGTGCAACTTGGGCATTAGACCAAACTTTAAGGATTAAAAATAGTGGTGCAAGTAACGGGAACCAAGGTTTAGCATTATATGCTACCCTACTTCACAATTTTGGGCCAGACAATTTTATTCAATCAAAAGTTAAACAACAAAGCAGAGGTTATGGCCAATCATACACAGGATATTTAAAAGCATGGCAAGAAATAACTCATAACGATTTAACATATTATTTTAGAAATATATTATCTGGCACTTACACCGACAATACGGACCCAAATAATCCCGTGAATAGAGATTATGGCATTACGGATACTGTTGTAGAGGCAAACAAAAATGAAACCTATCCATTGTTCATCCCTGTTTCTTGTGTTTATCAAACAGGAAGGGCCTACACCTATGATGGGATTAAAAAAGATATTAAAACAATGCAACCCTATGTAATTAACTACAATCAAAACTTTACCTTAGACCTAAGGCGTTACACTCTTGGTGAAGCAAACAGATATGAAAGTGGAAGCATTATATTACCTAGCGACTTTAATTACACAATAAAAGCAACCCCTACTTGCGAATATGGTCAAATTGTAAAAACCGACACTGAAGGGGTTTATACTTATATTCCAGACCCAAAACATATGTCTTCTGGAGAAATAAGAGTTATTTTACAATTACAAAAAACATCTACATTTGCTAGCGACCCTAACTTTGGTAATAGAAATATTGATGATGTTGAATTAATATTAGAATTTCAACAAAGTCACGAACTTACCAAAAGTATTTTAACAAGAACAACTTACACTTATGATAGTTCAAATGTTTATACAGACGCCGTTACAGCCTTTGAAAACAATTATTCTGGATATGTTACAAAAGAAGAAAAAGACAATATTAATAGAACTCAAAACTGCAACACAGATATCTGGTATACAAATCAAGAAGGCGATGAAATGCCTCAAAACAGTGTTGTTGAACTTAAAGGTAAAATTCATATAGACGAAACTGCAAAATATAGGATACAAATTCGAGGACGATATAATGTGGCATTATTCGTTTCTTTAGATGGAAAAAATTATGAAAAAGCAGGTTCATATATCCAAAATGGAACATCTTCTCATACCTTTCCAAAAGATACTAATGGAAAAGAATTAGCGGGAACATATAAAGACTATGAACTAACCGCAGGCTCTTGGCTTTATTTTAAAGCCGTTATGATAACAGGTGCTAGTGGAAACAAAGCAAGTTTTGTGGGCGTTGGTTGGGGTAAATTTATACCTGAACAAGGCACAATTAATGAAGATACTGGTGAAATAGATAACTGGCAACCAGAATCTGTTAATGTAACATACGCTACTGCTTATAGAGAAACTTACGAATTCAAGCATGCTTTTGAAAGTGATTACTTCTATGTAAAAAATTATTCTTACACCTATGGTAATAGTTATAATACAAATAAAAATGAATTTGCAAATGTAAAGATAATTAACGAAGAAGATAAAGACCCATCTAACCCAAATAAAAATTCTTTTGCTCCAAATGGTCCTAGTAAAAATTTAATAGACACGGATATAAATAATATTTGTGCTTCTCCAGATATTGTATCTAGTTCTCGCCCTTGGGAATTTATAGTGGACTTAGGTACAGAAATAATTGCAAATAGATTTGTGCTTTCTGGAAACCTTTATAACAATTCATCTAATAAAAACCAAACACCAAACTCTATAACCCTTTGGGTAGGTAAAGACCCAAATAATCTTGAGGAAGTTACCAGTTTTGACCGTGGCTCAGTTAGTGGCATTACTTTAGCATTTAACTTTGATGTTAAAGAATTTAGATATTATAAACTTCAAGTAAGAGGAACCGTTGAGGGTAGATTTGCTGCTATACGAAACATTAATTTTAGTTATTCCATAGTAGGAAAACATTTATCCCCTGATACAGATTCTTTCCAATATCTTGGCAAATGGAAAGGTAAACAGGCAAATTCTTCTTTTGGACATATTTATATTGGAGAAAATAATAGTTCCCTTTCATTTGAATTTACTGGAAAAAGGTTTGCTATCTTATCATCTGTAATAACAAATCATAATTTTACTGTTTTTATAGATGATACTAAAATGGAAACCGCGGATATAGCAAAAATTAATAATCCAACTATTGTTTCATATCTATCAAAGGAACTATCATCTGGCACACATAAAGTTAAGATTGTATGTAATGGTAAAGCGAATATAGACTCTATTGTTGTTTTTAGTTAGCGTGTCTTAAACTACTTTTTTAACTATTATCTTAAAAAAATACCAATGTTCCCATATTTTTAGTAAATTTATAAAATTTTAACTTTTAAAATAAGGTAATAATTAAGTTATAGCAAATTTAAAATTTAGATTTTTCCTTTAATCATAATTTTTAACTTGTTTATCACTAAAATTCTTTTAACCTAAAATACCACAAATAAACATAATCTTGCTAATTAACAAAAAAGACATTCTAATGTTTGAATGT
>CAMRVD010000072.1 GCA_947054085.1 uncultured Clostridia bacterium
AAAAAAAGAGAAAGTAATAAAAACTTTCTCTTAGTTTTAACTTCGTTTTTTTATTTTCGCATTTACACTTATAGTTGAAAAACAAATATAATAAAAAGTATTATTTTATATAATTTAGTTCTGCGTAAGTTGTAAATGAGTATTTATGTTTTTTGGTAACTAGTGCAAATCAAAATTCTAAATGATTAACCAATAGTTAAGCTAAAAAAGTTTAGTTAAAATATTACTATAGAGTCAATATTTGATTTTCCATTGCAAACTATTTTTACACTATGTTCTTTATTTTCAAATTCTTTAGACAGGTACGAAACAAATATACTACTATTATTTTTTGCTATATCTACCGAACTATATTCTTTTCCGTCTATATACACTATAAATTTTCTATCTATATTGTATGAAGAAATTATAGCAAATCGTGTGCCTGTAAAGTTAAAGGTTACAGAACTATTATTTTGTCCTATATAATTATGACCAAATGAAGAAAAAGTTTGATAGCCTTTCCACTGTCCAGAGAGTTTAAACATTTCGTTATCAAGCGAGTAATGTTTACCAGAGATTGAATAACTAAAATTAATATTCCTAATCGCTGCAAATCTACCTTCTACTGTTCCTCTAACTTGTAGTTTATAATATCTAAATGTTCGCACATCAAAGTTATAGGCAAGGGTAATTCCGCTTACCGTACCATTATCAAAACTAATAACTTCTTCTAGTTCATTAGGCGAATTGCCTATCCAAAGAGTTATAGATTTTGGTGTTTGGTTTTTGTTAGAAGAATTATTATACAAATTGCCTGAAAGAACAAATCTGTTGGCACTTATTTCTTTTCCTAAATCAACAGTAAACTCCCAAGGTTTAGTTGGCGAAACTATATCTGGAGAAGCACAAATATTGTTGATATTTGTATCTATTAAGTTTGTGCCTGGGCCATTTGATGCAAATGCATTTTTATTAACATTGGTTGTACTTATATCATCAGTATTTACAAATTTAATATTTGAAAAATAGTTTTTGTTTGTATCGTATGAATTTCCATAAGTATATGAGTAGTTTCTAGTATAGAAATAATCTGTATCAAAATTGGTATTTGTAAACTGATAACTATCTCTATAAGCAGATGCATATGATATGTTTACATGTTCTGGAGCATAATCGTCAGGCTGTGCATCTTGAGGTTTATCTTCATTTATTGTGCCTTGTTCTGGTATAAATTTTCCCCAGCCGACACCCATAAAACTCGCTGTAGTCCCTTTTGTTCCTGTAACCATTACAGCCTTAAAGTGTACCCAAGAACCTGCGGAGAGATTGTAATCTTTATAAGTTCCCGCTAAATCATTACCATTTTTATCTTTTGGGAAGGCATACGATGAAGTGTTTGTTTGAATATATGAGCCTGCTTTTTCATAAGTTTTGCCACCGTCTAGAGAAACAAATAGTGCAACATTCCATCTGCCACGAATAGAAATTCTATATTTTGCTGTTTCATCAACATGAATTTTGCCTTTAAGTTCAACAATACTATTTTCTGGAGCGACATCTCCTTCTTGGTTAGTATACCAAATATCGGCATTACAATTTTGAACTTTATTTTTATTGTCTTTTTCTTCTTTTGAAGTATAGCCTTCGTAGCCCTTTTCAAAAGCAGTTACAGCATCCTCATAACAAGTATCTTCACTAAAAGTATAAGTAGTTCTTTTTAATATAGTTTTTGACATCTCGTGAGATTGTTCAAGTTCTAATATAAGTTCTACATCTTCAATATTTCTACTGCCAAAATTTACATCGCTTGCAAAAGAGGAAGTTTTGCTTAATTGTAATGTAACTCTAATTTCACCAGATTTCATATGATTTGGGTCAGGAATATAAGTGTAAACACCTTCAGTTTCAGTTTCAACTATTTCGCCATATTCTGCAACTGGGGTAGCCTTAATAGTATAATTAAAATCATTTGGTAAGATAACACTACCATGACTATATTGACTGCCATTTTCTGTATTTGCAAAAGTGTATCTTCTTAAGTCAAGTGTAAAGTTTTCACCATAGTTAATAACATAAGGTTGCATAGATTTTATATCTTGTGTTTTGCCATCATAAGTATAAGTTCTGCCCGTTTGATAAACGCAAGAAACAGGAACAAACAATGGGTAATCTTCGTTTTTGTATTGATTTACTATATCATTGGTAATTCCATAAGCTGTAGGTCCATTTTCAGGGTGATTATATGTTCCGCTTAAAATGTTTCTAAAATAATAAGTCATATCATTATGAGTTATTTCCTGCCAAGCCCGTAAGTAACCGGTATAACTTTGACCATAACCTCCGCTTTGTTGTTTTACTTTTGCTTTAATAAAATTATCAGGTCCAAAATTGTGTATTAATGTTGCATATAACGCAAGCCCTTGATTGCCGTTGCTTGCACCGCTATTTTTAATTCTAAGTGTTTGGTCTAATGCCCATGTTGCACTTGTATAATTATTCCAGCCTCCAAGCCCTTGTGCTCCATAGGAACCTATGCTTCTGTTTGCTGATATTTTAGTAAACAAGGCATATGAAACGAGCGTCATTGCGTTATTTGTAACTTCACCGCCATTGCCTACGCCAAAGCCTTGGAAGTTGTGGTGATATTCGTGGAAATTTCCCCAACCACCAGACGTAATAATACCTTTATAATTTAAAGAATTTCTCATCCAATCAGCAGGGCAGTTTACAGAACGCCTACCTGGAAAGGCAACAGCAGCACCAGCGGCAACGAAAGGGTCGTATAAGAATACTATTCCTTGAGAAGAGCCTGTTGTTGTAACGCTAGCCACTTTATCCCATAAAACAGCAGCATTGTAAAGGTCATCGTAAGAATAATTTTGAGCATAGATTTTTGGTCCAGAATGTAAAACGCCATAACTCCAAACCTCTAAATCAAAGTAAGGAGCGGACGATTTTTTATAATACTCATATTCATTTTTAGTAGTATATCCTAATATAAAATGAGGATAGTTAACCGCACCAGAAATTGTAGTGGTAAAAGTTGCATTTGTGTTACGAATATAAATAGGTCCACCAATGAACGAGCCAATATATCCTGTATATGTTTTAGTTTCTGCATTATAAGTAGTTGTGTTTTTATTTAAGGTTAAAGTGTTTAATATAACAGGAATGCGTTGCATTTGGTTTTTTGCTGTCCAAATATTATTTGCTTGACCATTATATAACGCTTGCCCTATGTGAAATGTAAGTCCGCCAGTGGCATTCATATCACTTTCGCTTATTGTTACTTTAATTACTTCGCCAGCAGGCGCATAAAGTCCTGTAACGCCGTAACCAGAATAGCCACGAGGACGCATTGTAATTTGCTTAACAACACCAGGTTCACTATTTGAAACATCTCCGAAGTAAAGTCCAACAGAGGCGGTATGTTTGTAAAGTTTTCTATGAGTACTACTGCTTAATGCTTTTTGTGGATTAGCGGTTGTTCCTTTATATAAATAGCCCTTACTATCAATCCAAGTGTAATCACCACCTGCTCCGCTATTATGAGAAGTTCCAGTTGCACAAAGATAAGCGGCTTCAGCAATCAGGGCATTCCTCATCGCTATTTTATCGGCTGAAGTTCCTAAAACGCTTTTTAGAGTATATCCATATTTGGGATAGCCAGAGGAAAGTCCTCCGTCTTGTGTTTTAGTTGGAATGTTTCTCTTTACAGTTCCTAAAATTTCGCCATGATAGCCAACTTGACTTGTAGTTTTATGGTCATCTATGTTATACGACTGCAATGCCTCTTTTGCAAGTAGAGCGTTTCGTTGAGCAATAAGTTTAATAGTTGAGCCAAGCCCTGCAAAAACTGAAACCATCATAACAATTAAAATAATTGAGGCAATTGAACCTACATAAAACTTTTTAGTTTTAACCATTTTTGAAAAATTAGAAAAAAAATAAGAAAGATTTGTTTTGCCTTTAGATGCCGTTTTAGTACCCGAATTTTTGGAAAAATTTTCTTGCATTTTAAAACCCTTTTA
>CAMRVD010000073.1 GCA_947054085.1 uncultured Clostridia bacterium
TGTTAGAATAATTAAAACAAAACAAAATAGAATAAATAACTTTTTCAATAATGTAAAAATATAGTACAAAAGGTAAAATTTATGTTGCTATTTGCGTAAAATAATATAAAAGTTGCACAAAATATATGTATATAATGCACAAATAAACATCTAAAGTTATTAATTAACTTACTATTTATATGGTCAAAATGCCTAAAAAATGGCTTTCTATTGACAAAAATGCGTTTTAGTTATAAAATATGGTAAACAAATTGGAGGGGAGAAGAATATGAAAAGATTTTTAATATTTTTGGTTGTTGCAATCGCAATAGTCAGCCTTGGATTAACAATCTATTATTTTTCTGTTGATAACGAAGTAATTTATATTAAAAGTTCATACCTAGTAATTAATAGGTTTGACCATATCCAAACAGAAGGCGAAAATGGTCTACTAGATTTTAGAAATAGAGCAGATGGTACAACATTGTCATTCTCGCTTCAACAAGATGAAAGTTTGGAAGAAAAAGATAGACCTTTAAAATTGAATGCAGAAGAAGGTTATATTTTAGCTCAAAATGGTGGCGAAGCAAAAATAGTTATTAATACAAGTAATCGTAGTTACAGAAGACTTGTGGTAGATGTTCTAGTTTGCGACGGAACAGAAGACTACCCATATATGATTAGAAATGAAGAAGAATTAAAAAATATTAAACCTAACGAAAGTTATAGACTAGGTGGAAATATTACTCTTGAAGGGAACTGGGTTCCTATAGCAAGTTACAGTAATGTTTTTGACGGCAATCACTTTACAATAAGTGGAATGAAAATTACAGATAACGAATTAACTGGCGGATTAAATGCAGGATTTATTTCAAACCTAACTGGTACTATTAAAAACTTAAACCTAGCAGATGTTGACATAGATGTTTCAAAGGCTATAAATGTAGGTGCATTTGCTGGCGAATGTAAAGGTAAAATTCAAACAAGTGAAGCAACAGGTACAATAACAAATAGAAGTTCATCAACTTCTACAACTGGCGGAATTGCTGGTAAAACATTTAGTGGCTCACATATAGATAGATGCGGATTTGACGGAACATTAAACTTAACTGGCTCAAGCATAACAGGTGGCGGAATAGTAGGCGAAAATAGTGCAAGAATTACCGAAAGTTACGCAAGAGGTAAAGTTAATAATGGAAATAGTGGAAATACAATTTTTGGTGGAATTATAGGAACAAATACAGCAAATAGCGGAAATATATATGATTGCTATTTCTATGCAAAAGAAAACTTAACAACTCCTAATAATGCAGCAGGACTTATTTATAACCAAAATAGCAATGTTTTAATTACTGGTTGCTACTATGGCGGAAACATTGATAGATTAAACACTGGTTTAGTTAAAAATGGTAGCCTTGTAAGTGATGCAAATGGTTACTTAGATTCAAACGATTTTAGAATTACAAGCAATTTTATTACAACCAAAGGTAAAGATAAAGACAAATTTGGAAACACCTATGATAGACCTTGGAATTTTAATGGTGTTTGGACTATGCCTACAGGAACAGATTACCCAATACTAGATGTTTACTCTTCAGTTGGTTCAAAATACACAGATATAAATACAGGTGATATCTCTACAAGTTCTACAATCAATTCTCCAGATAAATTATATCAAGCAATAAAAAGAGATGATGCAAACTATGCCATTAAAGACGATATTGATATGAGCATAGATAGTACTGGTAAACCATTTGTTTGGGAACCAATTACAGTATTTGAGGATGATAGCGCAGATAGATATAGTCATGCAATTATAAGCAAAGAAGGTTGCACCCTTAAAAACTTAACAATTGATGCTTCAAATTTAGCAAATGATTCTCTTGTTGGACTTGTTTCAAGAATGGGTACAGGTGCAATATTTAGCGGAATTAAATTTGAAAATGTTAAAATTATAACAGATAGAAATAAAACATATAAATATGTAGGTGTTTTAGCAGGCGAAAGTTTAGGGGCAGTAATAAGCAACTTAACAATTAGTGATGTAGATGTAAATGTTTCTGGAACTTCTAAAAATGGCTCTGCATTTGGTACATTATTTGGATACGCTGATAGCAGTACGCAAATTAAAAATGTAGATGTTTACAGAGTAGATACAAGAGATGGTTACTTTGTATATGCTGGTGGTATTGCAGGTATAAGTTATGCTACAATTACTGCAAGCGGAAATGTAAGTGCTGGAGGAACAACTTCTTCAAGAACATTATACAATTATATTAACGATGTTAGCGTAGTTGCAAACTTTGCAGGTGGTGTTACTGGAGCAAACGCAGGAGCAATTAATTATACAAATATAGTTGGCTTTAAATTCTATAACGGAAATAAAAATGGCTCTACACAAACAAGCAAAATTTACGGAAATGGTATAAACATATTCGTAGGCGGTGTTGTTGGAATTAATGAACATTCTCAAAATACAGGAAAAACCAAAGGCACCATAGCAGATGTTTTTGCAACACTTAATTCAACCACAACCTCTGGTACTGGTTATAAGATGTACTTAGGCGGAATTGCAGGATATAATAGCAACGATATTACAAGAGCATATACAAAGGCTTGTAACATAGTAGTAGAAGAATCTCATAACGCAATTGCTGGCGGTATTGCTGGATATAATAGCGGTAGAATTTCTTATAGCGTAGTTGATTCAAATAGCAGAATTTCAACAAATGTAAATGCAAGCGTTGCAACTTCAGTAAATAATGGTAACTATATTTTAAACACTGAAAATTGTTCAGTAGTTGGTGGATTAGTTGGATATGACGCTCAAGCAAAAAGCAACTATTCATTATATGGTTGTGCAACATTAATGAAAGAAATTAAAGGTTACTATGTAGGTGGAATAAGCGGAATATCATTCGGTAAAGCAGAAAAATGTTACTGTGGTGAAAGTACAAAAGATAATGGTGGCGTTTATATTCAAGGATTTTTAGCAGGTGGTTTAAGTGCAGTAGTTGGCAATGGATATATGAAAAATTGCTATGTATTTGCAAAACTTAATACTGCAGGCGGAACTTATAATTATCAAAATGTACTATCAGTAGTAAGAATGGAAGTTAGTGCAGTTGCAGGTTTAACAGTATTTGCCCTAAATTCTGGAACATTACTTGAAGGTTGCTATGCAGTAACAACTCTTAGTGGTAGCGGTGTAAGTTATGGCTCAAGTGCATATTTAGGCGATCGTCCATGTGGAACTCTTAGAAATTGTGCTTATCAAAATGCTGGAACTGTAGCAACTAAGAACGGAACAAAATTAAGCAATGCAGATTTTAAAGGCTCAAATAGTTATTACAATTTTAGAAATGCAATAGGTGATATTTCTCCTTGGAGTTTTGGAACTAACACATATCCTACATTAAGTGGAATTAATGTAAATTCTTCAAGTTCAAAATTACCTAAATATGAATAATATTTATAAGTAAATAAAATATTAACTAAAATGTTTACAAAATAAAAAAAATAGGCTCTATTAAAAAAGCCTATTTTTTTTATTAAAAATTTTTTTATAACTATGTTTAACTTTTCCAAAGTAATTTTTATATAATAATTTATTTGTGTTACATTACTTAAAAAACCTAAAGTACAAAAATATTTTTAACATAACTTATATTTTTAAAAACGCTAAATGTTAGGTAAATACTAGCATATATAAATTTGTTTATTGCTTTTTTATAAAAAAATCCAATGCTTTTAACATTGGATTTTTAATTACTAAAATATAAAGTTTGAAATTATTCTGCTTCTTTTTGTGCTTTTTCAAATTCAACTAAAATAGCATTTCTAATTTCTTCTCTTGTTTCAGTGTTTAGTGGATGAACAATGTCTTTGTATTCTCCGTCTAAAGTTTTTCTGCTAGGCATTGCAATAAAATAGCCTTGATTGCCTTCAATAACTTTAATATCATGAACAACAAAACATTCATCAATAGTAATTGATGCTACTGCTTTTAATT
>CAMRVD010000074.1 GCA_947054085.1 uncultured Clostridia bacterium
CCGCTAACGCTGGATTGCCTGTATTCTAATACATAGTCCTCTCCTTTTTGTAACGGATATCCATTAAGCACTAACAATTCAACAGGGGTTTGCGATTTAGAATTGTATACAAACGATGTAGTTTCTAAACTTGCTGTTACATTTCCAAGATTTGCTTTTGTAATTACAAATGTTTCTTGTGCTGAACCTTCATAATTATTTTTGCCATTAATTCTAATTGTATAAGAACCAACATCTCTTAGTGCATCAAGTCCATCTTCTAATTCCTCTCCGTCTTTTAAAACAACCACGCTATAATCAGTGCTAGCAACAAAAACGCTATTTGCCGTTCCTGGCGGAATTGTAGTAACAGAAATGTTTGGAATTATACTTTTACCTGTATATGTTGAACTTGTAGGACTAAGCGAAACTTTTGTTCCTGCACTATTTAAACTAGCCTTAATAATTGTAAATACTGTTGTTTTAGAACCAGTATAATTGCCTTTACCTTCTATACGAACAGTTGCAGTTCCTACATCTAAATTGTTTATATATACTGTTGTATAATCGGTATTCCTAAATAATGTTTTGCCATTGTCAATAACCGTGAGTTGAGGTTCTATATTACTTCCTGTATATGTTTGGTCTGGTATTGCATTAATAGTAGCATCTGTTAAATTTCTTTGCACAATTACAAAAGGAATAGTCTTTCTTGTTGAACTATCATAATTGCCCATTCCTGTTATAATCACAGACGCTTGTCCATAATTTGTGTTGTTACTATAGGTTATAACATAATCTTGATTTACTGTTAAAGTTTTACTTAAAATTACATCTCTAACAGTAACACTTGGAGTGATTGGAGAACCTGTATAAACTTGAGTGGAAATATTTGTGGTGGAGATATCATCTCCTGCTATAGATTTTGGTTTGATTGTAAAATTTTTTACCGCTGTTCCACGAAAATTATCTATACCTGTAATTGTAATTTCTGCTAAATTAGAGGCATTGATATTATTATCATAAGAAACAGAATAATCTGTATTTTTTGTAAAGGAATATTTTTTTGTAGTGCCATTTTGAGTATAACTTGCTTCAACAATAAAATTAGTTGTTTTTGCAGAACCATCATAAATAGGGCTCACACTATCAATTATTAAATATTCACTTTTAAGAGTATGAGGTTCTACAGTAAATGTAGTATCCAGTGAACCTGCGTAATTACCCTTACCTGTTGCCCTTATTACATATGAACCAACTGCCGTAATTGAACTTAAATTAACTGCACCACTATTATCATAAAAAGCAATCGTATAGTCAGTGCCTAAAACCATAGTTTTAGACCCTGCAACTATAGTAGGTATAATTTTACTTGAAACATCTTCCCCAAAGTTATATTCAAGACTAGAATAATTTAACGTAAAGGTTCCGTTTGAAATACTAGGGGTTGAAATACTAAAAGATGTTGTAGTTGTGCCACTATATTTACCCCTGCCCCTTATTGTTATAGTTGCAGTACCAATAGATGTATTATTTGTATATTCTAATATGTAATCCGTACCTTGAACAAGACTAATTCCACTAGAACTTAAAGGGGGCGAACTAGTTGCATTCTCATAACCATAGTCTTTTAATCCAGTTATTGGTGGAGTTATTGGACTTCCTGTATAAAACTGAACATCTATATTCAAATTATTATCTCGCAGTGCTACTCCGATATCTCTTTCTAATAATGTATACCTTGCAGATGTAGAACCAGCATAATTCCCCATACCCGTGATAGTTACATTTACTGTTCCAGGACCTGTTATTGTTGGCACAGACACAGTGTAATCTGTACCTTTTATAAGGGTTGTCCCCTTTACCGTATCTCGAATAACAATATCTGGAACATCATTCCGCACTGGGTTCCATAAAACAGAGGAAATAGAATCTGGCGAAACTATGGCAAAGTTTATGGTTTTTGTGCCACCATATTTACCAGTGCCTTTTATTGTTATTTTACCTGCTCCCACATTAATATTATTTGAATATTCTAAGGTATAATCAACCCCCTGAGTAAGAGTTGTTCCAGTGGGGTCAAGTTTTGTGGAACTAGATAATGTTTCATAAGCATAATCTTTTAACCCCGTCAAAGTTGGAGTTAAAGCACTGCCCGTATAAAACTGATTTACCGCCGACAATGTATTATCCCTTAATGCAATGTTTATATCTCTATTTGTAATAGTATATGTGGCAGTGGTTGAACCCGTATAATTGTTTCCGATGCCAGTTATTGTTATAGTTACATCCCCAGGCCCTGTTATTGTTGGCATGCTAATAGTATAATCAGTATCCTTAACCAAATTTTCATTTGTATCATTATTTGTTATAGTAAAATCTGGTGCAGTATTACTTTTAGGATTCCAAGACTTAGATGGAATAGTTCCAACTGTACAATCACTTATCTCAGTTTTAGGGTTAACTTTGTTTTCTTCCGCCATTCTTAAATTTAAATGCAACGCAGGACGAACAGCATAGCGAAGTGTTGGATTTTTCCCTCCTGCATTTCCATAATACGTATAATCACCAAAATTATTAGGATGGTCTTTAACACTAGCCCCACCACCTGTATAATAACGCTGATTGGTTTGATACGTACATAAAGCATAAGAATTTGGATGTCCATTCCCAGGCCCATAACTAGTAGCCCTTCCAAATTGTGTTGATCTTAACCACGAATTGCCATAAGCATTTATATTATCTATTCCTATTCCAGAAAGTTTCGTTGGTTCATATGCTCCGTCAAAGCATTCCCTTTGAGATGTAGAAGATTGCCATAATCCATCCGTTAAATAATAAGTACCCCCTGAAGAAGTTTTTTCTTCTCTATCGAAACCTCCTCCAGTTTCTGTAACTGATGGTAACCACAAATAACTATTTGCCCAGTTATAGTAATATGTATTATTTACGATATTTCCCAGTCCCCCATGAGTTTCTGAACTAAAAAATTTTGGGCTGCTTAGTTTTGCTGATGCTTCATTGGGTAATTCATAACGATAACTATGCAATTCATTTATTCCCAAGTTAGATAAAGCAGTTTGTGTTGTTTGCCAAATAACATTATTAGGTTTAACTAAATAATCTGTTAATCCAAACTGGGACATTGTATATTGTGCAAAAACACTTGTAGTTTTCTGTGTCGCAGTCGAAATGGTGGTAACAGCGGTGGCATCAGTCCCACTTATACCAGAAACATATGTTCCACCATTATTTAAGGTTACAGCATTTATATAACTTGCCCCATACATCATCGTAGGGTTATTAATTGTAAAGTAGTTATTGCTAACATTTGCTGTCCATGCAGAGAATAAGCCGCCCATTGTATCTGTTGTGTTAATAAATCCATAATAATCTCCCTCTCTAGCACTTCTATTAAGCCATGCTTCTTGCTCTCCTGTAAGCCATAGTGTTAATATTGCATCTTCATTTTCAAGTTCGGTTGATAAATACATTACTTGCCAAGTAAGCCCACCAAACTTTACAACAACATCTTGACTATTAGTTTTTTTATAAGTATTTGCTCTTATGCTTGAAGAAGAAAAACCTGAAATTCCGTCACTTGTTGAACGCTTTGATTTTGTTAAAATGTTATTATAAGTACTATTTTCTGCACCATTAATTAAATTATAAAGTTCTTGCAGATTTTTGCCATTAAATTTTTTTGTTTCACTATCCCAAATTTCATCAACTGAAACATAACTTGTAGTATCATCATAAGTTATTGCATCTGCTTGTTTTGGGGTAATAAAAAATGCACTTACACCTGTTGTAAGCACTGTTAAAATAAAACTAGATAAAATAACCACCATTTTTTTTAAAAAACTAATCTTTTGCAAATGCATATATTTATCCCCTTATATATTATTTTAAACAAATA
>CAMRVD010000075.1 GCA_947054085.1 uncultured Clostridia bacterium
TAAATTTTCTACAAAATTTTTATACAGATTTACATATTTAAATATACAAAAAATGTAATTTTATCTAAATTTACATTAATTATATACAAAATAGGTGATTTATTCTAAATACTTATTAGGATTTTTTAATATTAGTTTTTTAGCGTAACTAATAAGATAATTTTTATTATTAAGCCTTGGATGATACAAACAGGTATCTAATAGCTTATTTAAAATCTCGCCAATGTAAACAACATTTATCTCGGGTACAGTGTCTATAATATCATCGCCGGTAATATTAAGTTCGGATAAACTTAGAGGTGTAGATAAACTCTTTATTTGTTGGTATTGTTTTTTCCAACGCTTTGCTATTTTAGATTTTTGCGAATAATTTGTATTTTCTAATGCAATGGCATCCTTTAAATAACAAATCTTATCGAATATATCTATATTTGCTCTAATAAACTGCTTTAGATTGCGTTTTGGCAACAATCCATACTTGTCGTAATCCAGTGCAGAAACAATTCTTTTAGTTTCTTCTATTATATTTTTAGAATACTTTAATCCGTCTTGGCCAAGATTTTTTTCTATAATAATTTGTGACCAATCTAAGCTATACTTAAAGTTATTATTGATAGATTTTGTATATACTTTGCCAACATCATGCAATAAACACGCTAATCTACAACTTTTATCGCATACACTTAGTGTATTAATTATATGACTATACAGCAGTTCACCTTTTTCGTCTGTTATGTTACTTTTAAATATTTCGTCAATAGCTGGTAAGATATATTGCCATAAATCTAATTCGCCAAGTAAAAGCATACACTTTGCATGTGCATATTTACTGTTTTTATCGTTATAGTAAGTATCACATTCTAGCATTTTATTAAATTCTGACCTTATGCGTTGCTTACTTAAAACAGACACTCCTCTGTAATTTTCGCTTGCCGCAATTAATGTTTTATCGTCTATTTTAAAATTTAAACTACACGAAAACCTAATCATTCTTAAAATTCTTTCGCTATCTTCTTTAAAACTTGTATTTGCATTTGCTGGGGTTATAATTAATTTATTCTTTAAATGTTCTATGCCACTAACAGGATCTATAATATCTCCATTATCCACCCTGTAATATATAGCATTAATGGTAAAATCACGCCTTAAAGCATCCTCTCTAATGTCTTTAATAAACTCCACGCCCGTTGGATTATGTTCGCCGTTTAAATTATAATTTTCGCGTCTAAAGGTGGTGTGCTCGTATCTTTTTGTGCCGTTTATAATCACCGTACCATACATTTTATTAGTATCGTCGGTTGTAAATTTAGTTCCGCTTAGCATGTTTACAAGTTTTTCGGGTTTAACAGCCGAACAAAGGTCGGTATCGTTATGTTCTTTGCTAATGTTTTCTATAATGTTATCGCGGACAAAACCACCTACAATATAAAGTACCTCGCCATTTTTGGTAAATATATCAGATAATTCTTTAATTTCTTCCGGAACAGTTATATACATAAATAACCTCCTAAATGTTATTTAAATGTAATTTATAATTAATCTTTAACTATCTTCCAAATCCAGGTTTGTTGACCAAATTTTGATTTGTAAATATTATACTCTGTATTTGTTAAATTTTGGGTATTATGCAATAAAACGGTTACATTTTTTCCACAATTTACTAACGCATTAAAACTTATATTAAGATTTTTATTATAAACCAAACTTAAGTTGTTTAACTTAGCTGTGTTATAAAACGCCAAACTATTTATTTTAAGTAGTGGTTTTTCTATAATTATCGATTTTAAATTTACGCAATTATAAAACATATTTTTGCTAATTATATCAGTATTTTTTAAAACAATTTTTTGTAAGTTTAAACATTCGTAAAATGCGTTAGCTGGAAAGTTATCTTGATTTGTTACCGTAACTTCTTTAAGCGACGATGGTACATAATAACCTGTTGACATACTTTCCTTTGCTCCAAACATAAAACCAAGATAGCCTGTATTATAATCATACAAATTATTGCCTAAAAATGGCGTTGATAAAATTTGTAAATTTTGCATATTTACAAAGCATCCGTCTTGTATAGTAATAATGTTTTGCAAAATAGTAATTTTTAAAAGATTTGGACAGCTATAAAAAGCATTTTTTGCTATTGTTGTAACAAAATTAGGAATGATAAACTCACCTTGTTGCTTTGCACTTGGATAACAAAGCAAAGTAGTTTTATCTTTGCTATAAAGAATACCATCTTGCGAATAATAATTACCACCGCTTTCTACACTGATATTTTGTAAGTTTAAAGCATTAGATAGCGTTTGTGTATTTATTTTATCAATAGTTTTAGGTATTTCGTAAAAAGTAACATTGCTGTTTTTTACATAATACAACAATTCGGTTACATCCTTATTGTAGATTGCACTACCAATTTGAGTAATACAATCACCTAATACATTTATCGTATTAATAGGGCAGTTTAAAAAAGCATTTTCAAATACAATTAAATTACCAAAATTGTAAAATTCTGTTAAATTTGTACAATTTTTAAACACATTAGCATGCAATTGCTGTAAATTAAATAATTTAACACTTTGTAAGTTTTTACAGCTTTCAAATGCACCAATTTTAATATTTACAACACCAGAAACACTATTTAAGTTATAAAGATTTGTATTTTTAAAAGCATAATTTTGTATGGTAATAAGTTCCTTTATTTCGGAAATATCACTTAAATTTACACAATCACTAAAACAATACTCACTGATTATTTCAGTATGCAAATTTTCTACTTTAGCCAAACTTGTACAGCCGCTAAAAGCCCCTTTGCCAAGATTAATTAAATTATCGCTTAACCTTACATTTTTTAAATTTTTACAATCTGCAAAACTATAATTATTAATTGTTGCACTGCAACTAGACAAATCTAAACTTTCTATACCACTTTGCATAAAAGATTTTTCTTGAAAATTAACTATGCCATTAAAGGATATGTTTTTTAGTTGCTGGCAATTATAAAATGCCATTTCACCAATTACTAAATTGCCATTAAAATTAGCATTTGTTATGTTAGACAGACTAAATGCATTATTGCCTATTATAGTTAAAATTTCGTCTTTGCATGATAAACTAAAACTATTTTTAATACCACTAAAAGCATAATCTTCTATTTTGTAAGTATTAACAAGATTTATGTCTTTTAAATTGCTAAGAGCTTTTACAAGTATTTTACCTTTATTGTCGTCACTTTTTTTATATAAAACATCTTCCTCTACAAAATAATTAGCCGACTTAATATTTATTTTTTGTATTTGTGTATTTATAAAACTATAACTAATTTGACTAACATTATTAAGTTCGATTTCTGTCAGTATACTACAATTGTTAAAACAATTATTTATGCTTACTATATTATTTAAATAAACACAACTTAAGTTAGGACAGTTATTAAAAGTGTCTGTTATCTCTTGGCTGTAGTTATATACATCTTTTAAGTTTGTAAAATTATTAATACTATAATTTCCGTTTAAAATTAAAGTATTAACAAAGGTATTTACAGTTGGAAATTTTCCGTCTATATCCGCCGCCGATAAGTCTAGATATTTAAAATTGTTACATAAAAAATTTAAATCGTCGGTACTTAAATTACCTTCTAATTTTAACCCATATACATTTTTATTTATGTTTTGCACATCAGAAAACATAATATTTGCTTCGGTCAAACTTAAATTTTGTGATATATAATCCTCTAAATTTAACTTAATATTAAATTTAGAATCTAAATAATAACCTTTAAAATATTCGCTATCGGGCTTTAGATAATCTTTAAATTTAGTACCGTGTTTTGCTTTTATTTTGTAGCTAACCCCTGTTGCAGGATCTAATACATAAATTGTATATGCTTTAAAATTAG
>CAMRVD010000076.1 GCA_947054085.1 uncultured Clostridia bacterium
AAAAACTCCATACATAATGGAGTTAAACAAATAATTGAATTATTTTTGGTTATTATTTCATAAAAAATCGCACTAATTTATCTTTAGCTTTTGTATAAGGTTGGTATCTCATTGGCAAATCTATAATATTAGATTTTTTTACCAGACTTTTAGTATTACTAAATGTTAAAAAACTAAATTTGCCGTGATATTTACCTGTTCCGCTAGCACCAACACCTCCGAATGCTAAATTTGGATTTGCTATGTGCATAATTGTATCGTTTATACATCCTCCACCAAAGCTTAAATTGCTAATAACTTTATTAATATCCCCTTTATTGTTGCTAAACATATATAAAGCAAGAGGTTTGTCAAAAGTTTTTATTATATTTATAGCGTCAGATAAATTTTTGTAAGTCATAATAGGAAGTATCGGCCCAAAAATCTCTTCTTGCATAACTTTGTCTTGCAAAGTTACATTGTCTAAAATTGTTGGCTCTATTTTTAAACTATCTAGGCTGTATTTTCCGCCATAAATAATTTTTCCACCACCAAGCATACTTATTAAACTATCAAACTGCTTTTGGTTAATAATTTTACCATAATCGGGATTATTTATAGCGTCTGCAGAAAACATTTTAGAAATTTCGATTTTTAAAAAATCTATAAATTTTTCTTTAACATTCTGTTGCACTAATAAATAGTCGGGGGCTATACAAGTTTGCCCAACATTTAAAAATTTACCAAACGCTATACGCGTTGCTGCCAGTTTTAAATTGGAATCTTGCGTTACAATACAAGGACTTTTTCCACCAAGTTCCAAACTTACAGGTGTAAGGCTTTCCATAGCCTTGGTAGCAATTATTTTACCTACTCTTTTGCCACCAGTAAAAAATACGTAGTCGTATTTTGGCAACATGATAATATCATTAATATTTTCGCCCGCAACAACGGTAGCATGATTATTATCAAAAGTTTTTTCTATTAGTTTTTGAATTACTTCGGTAACATTTGCCGATTCGCGACTCGGCTTTAAAATTACGCAGTTTCCAGCAGCAATAGCCCCAACTAACGGGTCAATCGAAAGCAAAAATGGATAATTCCACGGGCTAATTACTAATACCACGCCATAAGGTTCGGCTATATTGTAGCTTTTTGCCTTAAAGTTAGAAATCGGAGTATGTACTTTTTTTGGCTTTGCCCAAAATTTAAGGTGCTTTATTGTATGATTAATTTCAGCTATTACCATACCAACTTCACTCATGTAGCTTTCGGATGCACTTTTGCCAAGATCAGCTTTTAAGCCGTCAAAAATCTCTTGTTGCATACTTAAAATGTTTGTTTTTAATCGCTTTAACGCGTTTAATCTAAACTTTAAACTACGGGTAACACCAGAGTTAAAAAATTCTCTTTGATTATCTACTAACTTTTGTAAATCCATTTTAGCCTCTTTTTAATAAATAATAAATCTTCTCCAACTCGCTAGAGTCCATTAGTTTTGGCACTGGATACAATGGGTTGGCCTCTTTATCTGCAAGCTTTGCAAGTTTTGCTATATCGTCCACCTTAATTTCGGGGAATCCGTCCGAAATGCCAAAATAATTTAGCCGATCCTCTATACGCTTTATAAATTCTGCAGCAAGCTCCTTATCGGACTGACCTTTATTTGCAAAGCCAATATATTTGCTTATTTTAGCTAATTTTTTGTCTATAATATGACCATATTCTTTAAGCATCACTGGCAAAATTACTGCATTTGCATATCCATGCGGTATACCATATTCGCCACCAAGCGAATGAGCAATAGCGTGAACATACCCCACATAACTTTTTGTAAATGCAACACCTGCAAGATAACTTGCTTTAAGCATATTGCTACGAGCTTTCAAATTAGTTGGTTCGTTATACGATTTTACTAAATTTTCGTATATTAGCTTTATAGCATCTAAACTAGCTTTTCGTGTACGCCTGGTAGTAGATCTACCTATATATGCTTCTACTGCGTGAGTTAGTGCATCCATACCAGTAGTTGCAGTTATAAATTTATTTAAACCAACTATTAAATTAGGATCTAACAGTGCATAATGAGGAATAAGATTAAAGTCGTTTATAGGATATTTATGATGAGTTCTTTCGTCTGTAATTACGGCAGCTAACGTGGTTTCGCTACCTGTACCCGCCGTTGTTGGTATTGCTATAAGCAGTGGCAATTTTTTTCCAACTTTAAGTAGACCCTTCATGCTTTGTACGCTCTGATTAGGTTTAACCACTCTTGCACCTATGGTTTTAGCACAGTCTATAACCGAACCTCCGCCCAAGCAAACTATGCAATCGCACTTGTTTTTTAAATACTCTTTTAAACCCTCTTCTACTAAAGCCACGGTTGGATTGGGTTTAACTTTATCAAATACAGTAAGTCCCAGCTTTGCTTTTGTAATTTCATCTTCTAAAGCCTTGGTAAGTCCAAGCCCACGAATAACCTCGTCAGTTACAAGAAATACATGTTTTTTGCGTTTAGATTTTAACACATCTACCAGTTCTAAATTGCTTTGCAAAATTTTTGGTTCGCGATACGGCAAAAATGGTAATGCCATTTTAAATATAAACTGAAATGTTCTGCAATAAAATTTTTTAAACCCGTTCATAAATCCCCTCTTTAATTTTAATAACTAATTTTGTTCTTGTTTAATACTATTTTTAGATATATTATTTACAAAAAGTATACTTAATGCAAGCAATCCTTGTGCTGGGTAATAACTAGACAAACACAATATATCTGCAACTTTACCCATTGCCGCGAACTTACCAAACAATAAAAACATATCGCTTAAATAAAACAAAAGTGCACCTAACCAAATAGTATTAGTTACTAATCTATTATAGTTTTTTAGCCTACTATTTGCAGTGGCTTTGCCCAGCATTAAACTTATAATTATGGCATAACTTACAATTACCGAAAGCATGCCATTAAAATTAAAGTTTTGATAACCAAAAATTATAGCAAATGCAAAACCAATAATTATAGCAACATATACACCATCTAATAAATTTGGTTTTTTTATGGTACAAAATGCTGCTAGATAAAACACATGACCAATACCAAAAAATATCGCACCTAATATAAAATAGTCAATTAAAAGTATATCTCCTATAAAAGCAAAAATTAATCCACAAAAAAGCAAAATTTTGTACCATAAATTTAGTTTACTAAGCCTAAAAGTAATCACTAAATTAAAAATACCTAAAATTACAAATATGCTGCTTGCTAAAGTTTTAAATATATAAGGTTTGCCAAGTGTAATATACAAAATGTCAGCTATAATTAAAGCTATAAAAATTAATGTATTAGTTATTGATATCCACTTATTTTTCATAGATCACCTTAAAAACATAAAGTCTAATTTTATTATTAATATAAAAATGTTAGCATAAAAAAACTTTGATTGTCAAACTAATTGTACGCATGATTAATATAT
>CAMRVD010000077.1 GCA_947054085.1 uncultured Clostridia bacterium
AGTTCTTTTTTTATATTAAATTTTAACTCTATTTATTTAATATATCATAAATTCTTTGTAAATCATCTGCCGAATAATAATTTATAATTATTCTACCCTTTTTATCGTTTCCAAGCACATTAACTTTTGTTGCTAATATTTTATTTAAGTCTGCGGCAAAAGCTTTTAGTTCTAAACTTTTCTCATCTTCTTTAAGTGTTTTCGCAGATTTGCTTATTTTTTTGATAAGTTGTTCTAAGTCGCGTACGCTTAATTTTTTCTCTACAGTTTTAAGGGCCAGTTCTTTTTGTAATTTCTCGTCTTCTACTGCAAGCAATACTCTAGCATGACCTGCCGAAAGCTTACCAGTTAAAATTAAATCGATAATATTTTGTGGTAAAGTTAATAGTCGCAAAGTATTTGCCACTGCTGATCTACTTTTACCAATTTTATCTGCTACTCTTTCTTGTGTCATATTATATGTAGTCATAAGTTCACGTATTGCGGTAGCCGATTCTATAGGGTTTAAATCTTCTCTTTGTAAATTCTCTATAATGGCTATTTCCGCTATCTGCTGAGCGGTATAGTTTTTTACCACTACGGGAACAGTTTTAAAATTAGCTTTTATTGCTGCACGCCATCTTCTTTCGCCTGCAACAATTGTATATCTATCATTATTTGCAGTAACTATAAGAGGTTGTACTATTCCATGAGTTTTTATAGATTGTGCTAGTTCCGATAAAGCCTTTTCTTCAAAGTTCTTACGCGGCTGAGCAGGATTACGATCGATAAGTCCTATTTCCACCTCGATAGGTTTTGTTGTTGGTACTTCTTTAACAACTGTCTTAATTACCTCTTTTTCCACTATTTTTGGAACTTCTTTAATTACTTCCTTATCTACAACTTGAGTTTCTACATCTTTTTTAGTGTTATTATCTTCTTCCACTAAATTATAATCACCAAATAAACTATTAAGACCTCTGCCTAAACCTCGTTTTGCCATAAACTATACCCTCTTTCCTTTAGTATTAATTTTATTAAATTTGTCGTTATTTTTGTTTAAAATTTCTTCAGTCAACTTTAAGTATGCCTGAGCCCCCGAACACGATTTATCATATAAATAAACTGGCATACCATAACTAGGAGATTCTGCAAGTCTTACATTTCGCGGAATATTAGTTTTAAATACAGCATTGCCAAAAAATTTATTTATTTCCTCTGCTACTTGTTTGCCAAGATTGCTACGGGTGTCCCTCATAGTTAAAACCACGCCTTCTATTTGTAAGTCTGGATTTAATCCGCGTTTTTTAATTAACCTTATAGTATTCATTAACTGGCTTAGCCCTTCTAGCGAAAAGAATTCACACTGCATTGGTATACATACACTGTCGGCAGCGGTTAAAGCATTTACAGTAATTAAACCTAAAGATGGCGGGCAATCGATAGTTATATAATCATAACTATTTTTTATTTTATCTAAAATTTCTTTAAAAATTTTTTCTCTGTTTTGTTTGTAAACAAGTTCAACCTCTACACCAGCTAAATCGATATTAGCAGGTAGTAAATCTAAATTATCTACATTAGTTTTAATTACAGCTTCATCTACTTCGCAATCTTTAGAAATTACTTGATAAATAGAGTTATGTTCGTTCGACTTTTCCTGACCTAACCCACTGGTTGCATTTCCCTGTGGATCTATATCTATTAAAAGTACCTTTTTGCCCATAATTGCCATATATGCAGACACATTTAGACATGTTGTAGTTTTGCCAACTCCGCCTTTTTGATTAGCAAAGGCTATAATTTTACCCATCAATACCTCTCTATTGTCATAAAATATTTTATATATAAATTATATCTTATATATACATCAAAAAGCAATCGAAATCTATTAATAATAAATACAAATTATAATTTTAACACATTAAAAACGACACCAATTCAGTGTCGCTTTAATTATTTACTATTGATAATAAAATTTTTCCAAAAATTCGCAAAAAATTTATTTAAGTGTTAATTTTTATAATAAATTAAGGTTTTTATACAATTTTACATATATTTAAACTATTTTTTTGCAGATTTAGATTTGCTTTTAGTAGTTTGAGATGCTTTTTTTGTGCTTTTACTGGAATTTAGTGGCATTTTAACTTTATCAAACCCAGCACTTGCACAACCACAGTCTTCTCTGCTGCAATCCAAGTTTAATTTTATCATGCCTTGATTTTGGCTACAAAGCGGACACTTTTTCCATGCTTTTTTGCTGTCTTCTTGATAACCGCAGTTGGAACATTTCCATGGTACAATTTTATCGCTACAGAATAACGTGTCGGTACTTAGTTTATCGTAAATCTGTTTTAAAATAATGCCATGAATAGCTTCTATTTTTGCTATTGACTCTAATTTTTTAGCAATATCGGTAAATCCTTCCTTTACTGCAGTTTTTGCAAACGCAGGGTATACCACCTCTGCTTGTTTTTTTTCGTTATCGCCTTTAATTTTTAGCATTTCTACAAGTGGTGCGTGTGCCATAGGATACGACGCTTTAATTTCTACATTTAAATTTGGCTCTTTTGCATTTTGATATATGTATTCGTAAAATACCTTTGCATGAGCCATTTCGTTTGTAGCCAATCCTTTTAAAATGGTAGAAACATAACTAAGATTTTGCTGTGTAGCTTCATCTGCCATATATTGGTATTTTGCACCATCTTGACATTCTGCCGCAAAGGCTCTAGTTAAATTTTTTAGTGTTTCGCTATTTTTTAGTTCCATATAATCCCCCTTAAATTAAATTTATTATTGCCATATTATTGGTTTTTAAACTTAGTATTTAAAATTCACAAAACTTTAACAATTTTAATACAATGCTAGTATGGCAACAATCTCGATTTTAATTTTAGCAGTAAGTTTAGATGCACTCTCTTTTGGGCTTGCACAAGGCATAAAAAAGAATTCTATAAATCCCTTTTATGCACTATGTATGACCATTGTTTCTACTGTTTTGTTTGCAGTACCTTTATATTTATCTTCTATAGTAATAAAATACTTAGATGAAAATATTTGTTGTTATATAAACGGCTCTGTTTTAATAGGGCTTGGGGTTTTGTATATAATAACTTTTATAGTAAATAGTTTTAAAAAAGAAGAATTAAAAGCAACACCTAAAACAAATTTAAGTTTAGGATATTGCTTAATAAGTACACTTCCAATATCTTTAGATGCTATTTTTACTGGGTTTTTAAGTGGATATACATTAAGTTACATAGCGTACGGTATAGTATTTTACTTTATAGTTACATTTTTAGCTATTTACATACCTAATAAAATTGCTCTAAAAATGTCTGGAAAAAACAATTTAAAAATAGAGTGGCTAAGCGGCACAATATTTATTATTCTTGGCTTATTAAAACTATTTGGAATATAATTTTTATAAAAACTTTTTTTAATAAAATTTAAAAAACAAGTTATAAGTT
>CAMRVD010000078.1 GCA_947054085.1 uncultured Clostridia bacterium
AAAATTCATATTCACCTCTATAGTTGTTATAAGCTATTTACTAAAAAATATTACTATTATTAAACAATTATATACATTTATACTATACCAAAAACAATTTTTAAGCAAGCAAAAAACCGTCACTTAAATTAAGTGACGGTTTTTTCTAATTACTAAATTATTCTGCCTTGCCTTTATTTTGGTCGTGCATAATCTTCCAGCAAAGGGTAGATGATACAATTGCCACCAAAATAATAAGAGCAAACAATACTACAGAAACTGTATCTAGTTTTTTAATTAGCATTAATGCTAGTCCTAATGCTACGTAAATTAAACTTGTAATTAGACTTAAAATTAAAAACTTTTTTGAATCTGTCATTATAATATCCCCTTGTTATTACTTAAATATATTTTATCACATTTAATTTAAAATTACTAGACCTTTTTTAAATTTTTATTAAGTTTTTTACAAAATTTACAAGATTTACAACATCTTTATGCGTTTTATTTAGTTTTTTCTGGACTAAAAAATTCTCGATTTCTTGAAGCAGACTATAAATTTCTCGGTTTTGCAAACCTTTATTCTTTTTAATTAGCACATAAAATACCATCAGTAAATTATTAATTTCTTCTATGGTTCTATTGTTATTATTTAAAAAATCTCTTACACTATCTGCAAAATTTTGTATATCAAACCAAATAACTTCGGTTCTGAGTATTAAATCGGTAAGCATATACTCTGCATCCATGTCAAATTTATCTACCATACACATAAGTTCTATGCAATTAGTTATTTTACTGCGATCTATAACTGATAACTTTTGTTTTGCTATATAAACTCTATGTACTTTAAAAAGTAAATACCTATATGCGTTTGGTAAATCGTTCTTTTTTGCATACTCAGCAATTTTAATCTTATTTTGACTAAATTCGCCTGCAAGCATATCAAAACTATCTACATCTAACCCAGTGGAAGTATAACGCTTTTTTATATTCTTTAAATTTTTACTAGTACGCTCTTGAATTTTTAAACTTATTTTTAATTGTTTACCCTTTTTTGTGGTTTCTATATGAACACTTAATACTAGCCTTAAAACTATTACTAACACTAAAAGCACATTAAATGTTATAACCCCAGCAATGCTCTGAAAAAACCACAATACGTAACCCCAAAAGGCAGTTTTGTGCACAACTTTACCAATTATTGTACTTGTAGAAATATTTTGTAAATTATCGTTTATGGCAATAGTTACATAACCTTCGGATAAATAAATTTTTTGTACAATTCCTACACCATCACCCAAATTACCCGAATAAAATATTTCGTCACCCGGTTTTAAATTTTTTATGCTAGCATATTTTTCAAACTGTAAAACATCCCCGGGCTTAGTACAATTATAAGTAGTGGTATCTACCACGCCTACCAAGTATTTACCCGAAAAAGATTTTAAATAAAATGACGATGAAAATATCGAAAAATATGCAAAACACAAAGCTACCGCAAGTAACGACACAAAAAAAGTATAAAGTGCCGATAGCCATAAGCTACTTTTTTTTATTTGCCCAGCTAATTGTTTGCTTGTGGTTGCAATATTATCCATTAAGACTACCTTTTTAAAACAAGTAAAGTTCTACCTGCATCTATGCTAACTTTATTTGTAACACCATCATGATTAAACTTATCGCGTACATAATCCTTAATAACTGTTCCTAGATGATAGCCATGTACAACTAAAACCGACTTATAAGACAAATCCACACTGTTGATTACATATATAAGCTCGGCAATGGCGTCTTCTAAACATTTACCATGCAAATCTACCTGATAATATTTGCCATATTCTAATTTTATAAATAAATCTGTCATGTGCTAGAAGTTCCTTGAGCTTGATATATATTTTGTATTACAATCGGGATTTTCGCCCGTAAAGTCTATAATTTGTCCGTTTGCATTGGTTATTGCGTCTGTTCTTTTAAAACGACTATCCCAATAAATATAACTATAATATAATGTATCTTTGCCTTCTGGCAAATTTGAGTCTGCCACGCGTTCGTAAAGTTCTTTATTAATAAATCTGTAATAATCGCTTTCCGTATCGGTACTGGCTTCTAGATAAATAATTTCAAACTCTTTTTGCACAAAAGAATTTACTACAATATCTGTATACGAAAAATTTATGTAATCGTAAGCAGCATGATTTGTAAGCGGAATATTGTCTTTGGCTGTAACGCTCCAATAGTCCATATTTCGGGAACTTCCACCAACAATTTCTACGTAATTTCTAGAAGACCCACTGGTTATATCTGCAGTAGAAATATCTGCATATGTACTATTGCTATAAACAACTCTAATTTTAAAGAAAAGTGTTTTAACATCTTTTGTTATGTAAACATGGTCGATGATTTCTTCGCCTTCTAGTTTAAACACCTTAGACTTATCTGTATCTGTTTCGTTATAACTTAAAAACAAATAAGAATTACCTGTAAATTGATAATTTTCGCTAACTAAAAGCTGAATATCTTGTATGCGGTAACCGATTACATTTAATGTATACTGATAATTTTTTTCTACATGCTCGTTGCCATTTTCGTCTATATAATAAGACTGTAAACAAAAACTTTCTGTGCTATCATACGTTACAAGTTTTGTATTAATTTTTAAGGATTGCGTTTCTGCATCAATACTAATAGAATTAAATACATTTTTGTTATAATCGTCTACTACTCGTAATTGCATATTATTACAATCTAAGTTTTCCATTATTCCAGTGGCAATATAATTTTTAATAGACTCGTTGCCATCGCCATAAACTGTAATAATATTATCTTTGTTACCATCAATAACTATATCTCCAACAATATTGTTATAAACAGTAACTTTAAAATTATCATAAACCCCTCTTGTTGCTCTGCTATAAACCGAAATTATTGCTTCGCCCGGTTTGTAATAATTAACATAAAAATCATTATCTATTTTGACAACATTTGCAACATCGGTATTAGAACTTTCAAAATAATATCCACTATTGTTAGATGCCGATATTTTTACAGAAATTTTAAAATTATTTTGAGCTTCGCTAGTTAAATAAACCGAAGTGTTTTTTATAGGACTACCATCAGCACTTACAATTTGTAAATTATATACCGTTGTAGACGATAAATTATTTATTAAAAAATATCCGCCAACAAAAAGAGCAGCCGTACTTACAATTACAGCAATAACTATTATTAAAACTTTAAGTTTTTTGCTCATAGTTAGCGATTTTCCTTATTAATATAATTTAAATAACTTAAATTTTATTTAGCTTTATTAAGTTAGTATATTCCTTAGTTATTAAACTATGTAAATAATTAATAACTAATTATATATATACAAT
>CAMRVD010000079.1 GCA_947054085.1 uncultured Clostridia bacterium
AAAGTTCATATCTCGTAGTAAACGCTGGCAAATCTTTTAATGCAGAAGGGGAAAATGGTCTTCTTGACTTTAGAAATAGGGCAGATTCTACAACCTTAACTTATTCCGTAGACCAAGAAGATGAAGATGATAAAGTTCTTGAATTCCTTGAAAAAGAAAAAATATTTAGACCAATAAAAGGTGGAGAAGCAAAAATTGTTATTAAAACTAACAATCGTAGTTATTCAAGACTTGTTATTGATGTTTTAGTTTGCGATGGGACTGAAAACTATCCTTACATGGTTAATAACGAAGAAGAACTATTACAAAGATTGACTGCAAACGAATGTTGTAAATTAAATAATGATGTTGAAATTACCGCTAATTGGAAACCTATTAGTTTTGATGGAATGCTAGATGGTAATCATCATTCAATTAAAGGTTTAAAAATAACCGATAACGAATTAACTAATACAGTTGATGTAGGTTTTATATCTGTTTTAGGTGGAACAATTAAAAATTTAAAACTTATTAATGTAGACTATAATGTTTCAAAAGCAGTTACACTAGGTGCATTTGCTGGCAGAGTAAATAAAGGAACAATTCAAACTAGCGAAGCAACAGGCACTCTTAAAAACACAAACGAAACAACAAGTTCTAAGGTTGGAGGGGTTGCAGGAAATATTGCAAGTAACTCTAAAATCGACCGTTGTGGATTTGATGGAACAATAGATATTACAGGTTCAAGCATAACAGCAGGCGGAATTGTTGGGGCTAATAATAATTCAAGAATTAGTGAAAGTTATGCAAGAGAAACTGTAAATAACGGAACATACACATCAACAATTTTTGGTGGTATTGCTGGTGAAAGTATGGGAGCAGATGCAAATATCTATGATTGCTATTTTTATGCAAAACAAGAGCCAACAAGAAACAGTGCTTCTGAAATAGCAGGTATCGTTTTTAAAACAGATTCAAAAAGCACTAAGGCACTTATAACAGGCTGTTATTATGGCGGTAAAATGAAAGCAATCGGAGGGTCTTCTACAAGTGGTCTTGTTAATAATGGCGAATTAATATCAACATCTAACGGATATTTAAATGATACAGCAACAGGATTTAAAGATTACAATAAATTTATCACTTATGAAAAAATATCTACTAATGAAAAAAGAACATGGAATTTTAATGGTGTTTGGACATTAGGTGCAGAGGATTATCCAATATTAAATACCGAATCTTCTGTTGGTTCAGATTATAATTTTAATGATAGTGAAATTACAACAACTGATAGAATTTATAATGCAGAAACATTTTACGAATTTGTTAAAGATAACAAAGAGTGTGTTGTAAAAGGCACATTAGATATGAAGAATTATGTTTGGAAAGTAATTACAGAATTTGATGATGGTTCTTCAGTATTTAATAATAAAATTATTGGCGAAGATAATGCTGTAGTTAAAAACTTTACAATAGATGCAACAGATTGTGAAGATACTTTTGGAATAGTAGGACTTGTTGATGAAATGGGTTCTAATGCTAGAATTAATAACATAACTTTTGAAAACATTAACATCATTACAACTTCAAATCAAAAATTTGATAGAGTAGGCGTTCTTGCTGGGGTAAGTAATGGTGCACAAGTAAATAATGTTAAAATAAGAGTTGTAGATGTAAATGTAACAGGTGTTTGCGAAAAAGATGATAGTTCATTTTATGGCACATTATTTGGAACAGCAGATAGCACAACAGTTATAGATAGAGTTCTTGTAGAAGATGTTGATGTGACAGATGGATATTTTACAATGGCTGGAGGCTTTATTGGTGCAGGCTATGCAATGATTACAGCAAGTGGTTCTCTAAATTCATCTAAATTATACAATTATGCAAATAATATTAAATTGGTTTCTTCATACGCTGGCGGATTTGTTGGTGCTAACGGTGGAAGCATAAGTTATTCAACAGCAAACAATATTCAATATAATAATGAAGGTGGAAATTCTTCAAGTATATATACCAATCAAATATATAAAAGCGGTTTAAATAAGGCATTTGCAGGCGGTATCGTAGGAACTAACGAATACAAAGTTAATGGTTCTATAGCAAAAGGCACAATCTTAGATGTATATTCATGTGCATTCAACCTAAAAGCATCATCAACAGTAGGATATAAATTATACTTTGGTGGAATAGCAGGTTCAAATAGTAATGATATTACAAGAGCATATGTAAAAAGTGCTAACATGGTAGTTAGTGGTTCTCACAACGCATTTGTTGGAGGAATTACTGGTTATAATAGCGGTAAAATTAACAATAGTGTTGTAGATGCTGATAGCAGAATTTCAACAAATATCGTTGCAAGTGTAGGAACTTCAACAGATAAAGGTAACTATATTTTAAACACAGATAACTGCACCATAGTTGGTGGTATAGTTGGATATGATACAGTTACAACAAATAATAGTTGTTCAATTTATAAATCTGCAACATACATGAAAGAAATTAAAGGTTATTATGCTGGCGGTATAAGTGGTATATCATTTGGTAAAGTTCAATTCTCATACTGTGGCGAAACATCAAAAGATAATGGTGGTGTAACAATTACAGGTTTCTTAGGTGGCGGATTAGCATCAGTTGTTGCTGGTGGATATATGAAAAATTGTTATACAATATGTCGCTTAAACGCAATAGATTATGGTAAATACCAAAACATTTTAAGCGTAATTAAAATGGAAGTTAGTGCAGTAGGCGGACTTACAGTGTTTGCATTAAATGGTGGAACATCTATTGAAAGTTGTTATTGCGTAGCAACATTCAATCGCATAGGGGCAAGTTATGGTTCTAGTGCAGACTTAACAGGTATCGTTTGCGGAACAATTAAAAATTGTGTTTATCAAACAGCAGGTTCTGCAGCAACAAGAAATGGAACAAAGTTAACCCAATCAAATATGAAAGGTAGCCCAAATTATAGTGCATTTAAAAATGCAATACAAGGCAACTTAGCATACTGGGATTTCCCATCAAGTTCAGGATATCCAACAATTTCAGGTGTTAATGTAAATTTCCCAAGTTCAAGTATTCCAGTTTTCCACTAATACTTAATAAATTGTGGATAACTTCTATGAAACATAGATTGAATAAAAGAGTTTCAAGAAGTGGACAGATGAGAGAGAGAGAGAGGGGGGGGGCGGGAGAGAGAGAGAGAGAGAGAGAGAGAGAGAGAGAGAGTCACACTATGTTTAGAGACACAGACACACGAC
>CAMRVD010000080.1 GCA_947054085.1 uncultured Clostridia bacterium
TTTAAATAATTTTATAGATTTATCTAATAGATATTGGATTCCTATAGGTACTAAAGAATACACCTTTAAAGGACCTTTTGACGGTAATGGTTATGTTATAAGAAACTTAACAATTGACGGTTATTATATAGACAATGACGAATACGGCGGTTTATTTGGTTATTGCGAAAATGCAACAATTAAAGATGTAGGACTTGAGAATACAATTATACAAAATGTTAATTTTGCAGGAGCCATAGCATATAATGTTGAAAATAGCAGTATTTCTCGTGTTTATACCGACGGAGCACAAGAAAGTAAAGATGCAGTTATCTCTGGGTTAAGAGGAGCAGGCGGTCTTGTGTTTAACTTAATTAAATCTTCACCTCTTTATACCGATAAATATGATGGTGGTATTTACTATAGTTATAATAACTTGCCAGTAAGAGTAGTTGGTGGTGAAAATGTTGTTGCTGCAGGTGGTCTTGTAGGTAATTTAGAAAACTCTAATATATATAATAGTTACAATAATGTTAACGGAGAGGTTTCTACAACTCAAATTTTAGAAACATTAGATGGTGCTAATAATGGTTGTGTAATAGCAGGCATAGGTAGAGGAACAAGTTCGTTATTAAATGTGTTTAACCTTTCTCCATTGTTTAGAGATGGAAAAGATAGTAATGGTTATAAGTGCGACCCATTGTTATATCGTATAGTAGAAAATGGTGAATACTTACGCACAATAGAGGCAATTCCTCAAACCCCTCCAATATATTCCAACTTAGTTGCCGACGAAGACGGCATACCTTTAAGCGATATATGGACACAGCAAAACGAGTATACCTTAAATGAACCAGTAGATGGTGTTTATTATCCATCAATTCGTGGTCTTGGCGGAAGTTGGAAGAATACCGAAAGTGAAGCCTTAATTGCAATAGATTATGAAAATATTCAAAAAGATTTACCAATCTATTTACAACAACTAAAAGATGACGGAATTATTACTGATACATCTGTAAGTTTATATGAAGAAGAAAGAAGCAATCAGTTGGTTTACAAAAAAACATATTACTTAGTAACTACAGAAGAAGAACTTGCTTGGATATCAACTAATGTAAATTCTGGTAACTTGTTAACTACTAATAGCGAATTTATTCTTCTTAATGATTTAGACTTAAGTGGAAGATACTGGACGCCTATCGGTTCAACTTCAGTTTATTCTTTCCAAGGAATATTCAATATGAACGGACACGAAATTTCAGGACTAACAATAGACAGTTCAGTATTGTATTATGGCGGATTATTTGGATATACCAACGGAGCAAAAATAGTAAATGGTTATATAACCGATGCTTTCGTTAAATTGATATCAAGTAGTGAACAAACAAATGTTTACGCAGGTGCTATAGTAGGTAGAGGATATAATACTTCTATTGAAAATATATTTGTTTCAACCGCAATATCTGTAACATCAAACTCTGCAATATTTGTAGGTGGAGCAATTGGTTCGTTTACAGGAACTAAAGATTATATTTTAAGTAATGTTCGTGTTGAAAAGGCTTATAATAACGAAGAAGCCGGAAATGGAAAATACGCAAGATATATTGATATTAATCCTTATTACAACCAAGTTGTAGAACTTCGTAACGAAAACGGAACTCCTTCTGGTAAAATAGACAGCAATCCAGAAAGCAAAATTGGTTTAGGTGCTTTCTCGGAAGGCGGAAATGTTTATGTCGGCGGTGTGATAGGTTATGCAACAGGTTATGGAATGGATACTATAAACGACATAAAAACAATAGAAAGTGCTTATAGCGAAGTTAATGTGGCGGCTGTTACAAAATCTAATGCTTCACGCAGTTATGCTGGTGGTATTCTAGGTTATGCACAAGGCGAAGTTAAAATGGATAGCGTATTTAGTAGCAGTATTGTAAAAACCTTTACAAATCAATATGACTTTGTTGGCGGTATTGCTGGATATGTAAATAACTCTAATATATCTAACGCATACTTTGAAGGATATATAGAACCTTGTCAAGACTTAGACAACCATATTATAAGTAGAGCAGGCGGAATTGTTGCATTTATGGAAACAGAAGGCATATTAGAATATTGTGTTAATAAGGGAACAATTAACTCTAATGGCGATTATATAGGAAATACTCATATTGGTGGAATTATTGGTTTCTGTCGTGATAGAGGTTTCTCAAATGATAGAGGACTTGTATATGTTCAAGACGCAGCATTCTCCTCACCTATTGGTTATTATGAAATAAAAGCAACCGCACAAGAAAATCCAGAAGAGGAAATAGCAAGAGCATATACCGATAAAACTGGAACAATAACTGTTGCTAATGGTTTTAAAAACACCTTATGGTCTGGCGGAAAATTAATTCAAGGTAGAACACTTATAAAAGGCATAGATGACAGCATTGTGGTAGTTGAATATGACGGGGAAGTTTTCAACGCTCCACTTGAAGGAAAAGGCGTACAAGTATGTGACTTCTCAAGCGTAAAATTGCGTTATGCTAACGAAGCCGATTATGACCCAAGCGATAAACTAGTTGTTTCGTTTAGAAATAGAAATGGCGAATATGTTTATAAAGAATATTCACTAAGCAGTGCAACCTTTGAATTAAGTAAGATAATGACAGGTAGCGACATAGACACAAATAGTATGATGGTATGCTTTGTACAAATTGTTAAAACGAATATAGAGCCTACCCCATAATTATAAAAAACAAACCCAACTAAAATGGGTTTGTTTTTTTGTTGTGTATTTTTTAAGTGTGTTAGTTTAAAAGTTAATATAAAATAAAATTGTTAACTTTGCCATATTTATTTTTTTTAATTTTTATTTTAAAATATCCATAATAAAACAAATTATTTCTATTTTATTGCAGTTAATCGTTTTATAAAACTTAACTTTTTGTAGTTTTA
>CAMRVD010000081.1 GCA_947054085.1 uncultured Clostridia bacterium
TTTTATTTTAGATCTATAAAGATCTAAATCGTAAAATCTATCATCTATATCGCAAAGATAACTTTTGCCACAAGCAGTGTTACACACCCACACTTTTATTTTAGAGAGTTCCTCTTTATAATTCTGTAATTCTTTTAAATTGTTAATGGTTACCATAATATTCCCTACCACATATATATTCCTTAGTAAGTATATCAAAATTCGCCAAAATTGGCAAGTCTATTAAATATTATTAATTAAATTAAATTTTTAAAGGAAAAACTTTTTAAAATTTTTTAAATTGAAAATTCAAGCCTATTAAATATTTATTAAAAAATATGTAATTACAAAAAAATACTTGATTTTTTATAGATAATTTGTTAATATGTGTTAGTCACAATAAAATTTGTGTTTGTAGCTCAGTTGGATAGAGCATCGCCCTTCTAAGGCGAGGGTCGGGAGTTCGAATCTCTTCAAACACACCAAACATGGTGGATTTAGCTCAGTTGGTTAGAGCGCTGGTTTGTGGCACCAGAGGTCGTGGGTTCGAGACCCACATTCCACCCCACAATTTTTATTGGGGTGTCGCCAAGCGGTAAGGCACAAGACTTTGACTCTTGCATTCGTAGGTTCAAATCCTGCCACCCCAGCCATTGCAAAACCTAGCATATGGTTTACACTCAGCAAATGCATAGCTGAGTTTTTCTTTTATGCTAGTTTTGCATCCTCTCGGTCAAGCGTAAGTTTTTACATGGTAAAAATTTAACCTCAACTTTTAATTCGACTTTTTATCTATGCTAACGCTACCCATCAGCTATGCAAGTATTGCATAGCTTTTTTTATTAGCGTGCCTACCATTTTCTGGCACCAAGCGTCAAATTTTAGCAAGTAAAATTTGAGTGCCAACTACGATATTGCTTTTGCTATAGCATTGTTTTACGCCAAGTTCTCTATTTTATTAGTTTTGCAACTTAAGATAGAATAATAGTTTAAAAATTTCTTTAAAAATCTTTAAAACAATTGATAAGACCATTACTTTATGATATACTACAAATATTCTTGGGGTGTCGCCAAGCGGTAAGGCATTAGATTCTGACTCTAACATTCGAGGGTTCAAATCCTTCCACCCCAGCCATTGCAAAACCTAGCATATGGTTTACACTCAGCAAATGCATAGCTGAGTTTTTCTTTTATGCTAGTTTTGCATCCTCTCGGTCAAGCGTAAGTTTTTACATGGTAAAAATTTAACCTCAACTTTTAATTCGACTTTTTATCTATGCTAACGCTTTACCCATCAGCTATGCAATACTTGCATAGCTTTTTTTATTAGCGCGCCTACCACTTTCTGGCACTAAGCGTCAAATTTTAGCAAGTAAAATTTGAGTGCTAACTTTTATTTGATGATATCAAATAATCTTATATTTTAATTAGTTTATCTGCACATAAATCATTAATAAGAATTATATATTGTTTGTTGTAAGTTCCCTTTATAATCCTCTTCAAATTTGATATCAAATCAAATATAAAAATTGCACGCTATATCAAAAATTTTAGCAAAAATATAATATTAAAAATTTTTTGACAAATCTTGTAAAATTCCTTGAAATTTGTAAAAGTATGTGTTATAATTCTCTCGTTATTAATCAGCATAACATATTTTTGGTTCGCTAGCTCAGTCGGTAGAGCACTTGACTTTTAATCAAGGGGTCCCGGGTTCGAATCCCGGGCGAGCCACCAAAATGTGATAAGTGACAAGTTATTTTTGATTAATGTTACCCCTTGAAATAACGCTACTGACGTGCTTATTGCACGGGGTCAGCGGACAAAGTTCCGCAGCGAGCCACCAAAATTTATCAAAAAACTTTCAAAAATGCTTGTCATTTTTGAAAAGAGAAACAAGCGAGCGTAAACCGAAGTTTTGCAATTGCAAAATTGACGATAAGCGAGACTTGTGACGAGCGGATGTGGCGAAATGGCAGACGCGCTAGACTTAGGATCTAGTGCCGAGAGGCGTGGGGGTTCAAGTCCCTTCATCCGCACCAGCAAGCAAGTTTTAATACTTGCTTATTTTTTTGCTAATTTGTCTGCACATTTCGCCATGGCGAAATACTCCGCTGCCGCTATTTTGGCGATTGATTGTTATATCTTTTTAATTATTATAAATTTTCATTTATTATTTTGTATATTATTGTTCAAGCTAAAAAATGCCATACTAAAAAACTTGAACTTTTATTTTTTTTACTATATACTACAAATATGAACTGGTTTCAGCACTTAAATTATAAAAGATTTATATCAAAACTAAAAAATAAAATTACAAATAAAGATATTAGCATTATTAGCAATAATTGTATCGGCGGTGTGTTATATCATGACTTAGGCATGCGTTTTAACTCCCCTACAATTAACACTTTAATTTATGGAAACGAATTTGTATATTTTGCAAATAATTTAAAATACTACATATCTATTAATTTAGTTTTGCACGACAATACAAACTATCCTATAGGTATTTTAAAGTCTGATAATCCAAATCTTCCAGACATTTATATTCATTTTTTGCATGATAATGATTTTGAGATTGCAAAACAAAACTGGAATAGACGAAAACAACGAGTTAATTATAATAATTTAATTATAATTTATGAACATTTTAATAAAACTTCAACTAGTGTATTACAGGATTATAATTCTATTAA
>CAMRVD010000082.1 GCA_947054085.1 uncultured Clostridia bacterium
TCGGTGATAAAATACGAAATGCTATGGGCTTATGATAGGAGGATAACATAGTATGGCAATAGAGTTAGTAGTCAAGTTTTTGCCTTATGTAGACGAAATATTCACAAAAGAAAGCAAGAAATCACTTGTAACAAATAGAAATTTTAGTTGGACAGGGGCACATAGTATAAAAGTTTATAAAGTGTCTGTTACTAGTATGAATGATTATAATAGAGCGGGTACAGATAATGGTAATTGGTCGAGATATGGAGCAGTAGAGGGATTAGAAGCTACTACGCAAGAAATGATACTTACAAATGACCGTTCTTTTACATTCGTTATTGACAAACTGGATACAGACGAAACAGCTAGACAATTAGAAGGTGCTTCTGCTCTTGCTAGGCAGATAAGAGAGGTTGTTATACCAGAAGTAGATGCTTATACCTATGCCGTTATGTGTCAAAATGCTGGTATTACAGCTACAGCCGCCCTTACAGCAAATAATATTTATAGTGAGATTGTAAAGGCTACAACGGCTTTAGACGATGCAGACGTACCGGAAACAGGCAGGAGCATTATTGTAACACCTTCAGTTTACCAGCTTATGAAACAAAGCAAAGAGATTGTAATGGATACAAACATCGGTAATGATTTGAGGTTAAAAGGTGTTATCTCTAACCTTGACGGCTGTAATGTGATAAAGGTGTCTGCAAATAGATTGCCTGAAAATTTTGGTTTTATGATGTGTCATAGTGTGGCTACTGTTGCACCTACAAAGCTAGAGGATTATAAATTGCATCAAGACCCTCCGGGCATCAGCGGCGTATTGGTAGAAGGTCGCATCTGTTATGATGCTTTTGTACTGGAAAATAAAGCGAAAGCAATCTATTATTTAAACCAATCCAAGTAATAAAACATAGAAAAATGGCTTAGTGTAATGCTAGGTCATTTTTTAATATCAAAGAAAGAAGATGTAATGACATGACAGAAAAACAAAAACATTTTTGTATAGAATATCTCATTGACTTAAATGCCACACAAGCGGCAATACGAGCGGGATATTCTAAAAAAACAGCAAAAGTAATAGGACAGGAAAACCTTACAAAACCTGACATTAAAAAGTATATAGAGCAACAGTTGAAACAAATAAAAAATGAGAAAATTGCCGATGTTCAAGAGGTACTAGAGTATTTGACCGCCGTAATGAGAGGGGAGCAGAAAGAGCAAGTCGCTTTGTTTACGGGGGAAGGCATGCAGAAATTGGTGCAAAAAGATGTTTCAGCAAAAGACAGGCTCAAAGCTGCTGAACTCATAGGCAAACGTTACGGATTATTTACGGAAAAAATGGAATTGCAAGGCAGTACAACAGTGTGTATTGTGGACGATATACCAGAAGGTAATATAGATTGATGTTGTTGTCTGATGGACAAATAAGCTATTATTACTCTTATTTTTTCATTGTCTTTCATAGATTTTATAAAAACGCCCCTGTAGCGATTTATAGGGGCTTTTTAGCCATAATTTTACGAAACAGGTATAAAATATCAAAAAACGATATTTTTTTGTTTAAGCGACAATAGAGGCAAATACGGGCTATTTCTCTCTAGAGCATATATTTATTCGCAAAATGTGCCTTTTACGAATAATTACGCCTCATAAAAATGTTGAGGGGGTAGGCGGTATGTGGTTGTTACTATCTCCCCTCAACGATAATACCCTCTATTAGCCAATTATAAGGGCATACAAGCCATTATTTTGCAATCCTAATATAAAACATTAAAAAACATTATTTTTTATCTAAAGGCTTATAAATGGCAAATAAAGACATACGTAAATGTAGCATAGCTACTTTTTTCTTTTAAAAAATAAACCTACAAAGGTTTAAAAAAATAACTAGGTTGAATTGATAAATAAAAAAAAATATTGCAAGCGTTGATAAAATCAACGTATTTTCTAAAAAAAATAATAGCCGTTATTGCATTTTCTGCAAGTCGTCCTCTAATTCTAATACAAAGGACAAAAGCCTTGTACGATTTCTAACATCCAACAGACGATAAACACCTATTATTTCAGCTTCTTCTTCCGACAAATATTTACCTTGCGGCTTTCGTGCAAAGTCCCTCAAATCCTGTTTGCTTATAGTGCTCGTGACATAAGTACTTTGAGGTTCATCAGTTCTACCAAGCAAATAATCAACGGACACATCAAGATAATCCGCTATAAGTTCTATTTTCTCTACAGACGGTATTTTCCCCCTTTTCTCAATATCATATATAAAAATATTATTGAGATTGCAAGCATTAAGCAAAGATTTAACCGTTATATTTTTATGTTTGCATAATCTTTTAATTTTTGTTGCAAGTTGTATATTATCCATAAAGCATAACCTCCATTATTATACAAAATCAATAAATATATAGCTATAGCTAGTTTTAGTGTTGACGTATGGTTTTAGCTAAAATATAATGTGTTTTGAGGTTAGTAAAATCAACGTAATCATAACACGGCTTAAAACAAAAAACAAGCTACA